>CAYQMP010000117.1:0-6011 GCA_964418615.1 uncultured Chthoniobacter sp.
CTTCGAGAGGGAAATCTTTGCGTAGCGGGTGATAGGGATAGCCCTCCCACATGATGATGCGGCGGAGGTCCGGATGGCCGGCGAAACGGATACCCATCATGTCCCAAGCTTCGCGCTCGTGCCAGTTGGCCGTCGGCCAGAGGTCGCAGACGGTGGGGACGGACGGTTCGTCGTCGCCCACGGCCACGGTCTTGAGGCGCAGGTGGAGGTTGCTGGTCAGCGAATAAAGTTCGTAGACGACCTCGTAGCGGGGTTCGTGTTCGAAATTGTCGATGCTCGAGATATCGAGGAGAAAATCGAAGCCGAGCTCGTCGCGGCAGAATTCGCAGACCGGCCGCAGGGAATCGGGCTTCAGGGCGAGCGTCAGTTCGCCGCGGAACTCCGTGCGTCCGGTAATGCCCTCGCCGAATCGCGAAGTGATGGCTTCGGCCGCGTCCGTCAGTTTCATGTTAGATCGAGGCGAGGAGTTCCTTTTTCTGCTCGAGGAAGGAAGGTTCGCCCATGATTTTCTTTTGCAGCCGCATGAGGCCGTCGAGCAAGGCCTCGGGGCGCGGCGGGCATCCGGACACGTACACATCCACGGGAATGAGATGGTCGATGCCTTGCAGCACGGCGTAGCTGCGATACATGCCGCCGGACGAAGCGCAGGCGCCCATGGCGATGACCCATTTCGGATCGGCCATTTGCTCGTAAATGCGTTTGACCGCGAGGGCCATTTTGTAGGTCACCGTGCCGGCGACGATCATCACGTCCGACTGGCGCGGCGAGAAACGCATGACTTCGGCGCCGAAGCGGGCGATGTCGAAGCGGGCGGCGCCGGCGGCCATCAGCTCGATGGCGCAGCAAGCCAGCCCCATGGGCATCGGCCAAAGCGAATTGCTCCGCATCCAATTGATGGCCGTGTCGAGCTGGGTGAAGATGATGTTGCCTTCGATTTTGGAGTCGTAGGCGTATGGGCTTCGGTCGCTCATCGGAAATAAATAACTTAAGGTTCGCGCCTTCGGCTGACAAGCCGCGTTACGACTCCGGCGCAGGGCGGGATGCGGGATCCCATGTGATCAGGTCGACGAGTTTCTTGCCGCTTTCCCCGAGAAGGGGTCGATCGCGCGAACCGTCGACGAGGCGGCGGGACATCTTGGAGAGAGGAAATCGGGATGGCGCGACCCACTCCACGCGCGGGGCGGCGGCGGGTTCCGCGGAGGGCTTGATCGAGACAGGGAAACCGGCGGCTGTGAACGACACCAGCCACGAGCGTACGCCGGCCGGATCGCCTTCCACCAGCCACGGGTAGCGGCGGGGGAGTTGGAAATGCGGCGAGTCGGGGATGCGGAGGCGGAAGAAGGTTTCTTTTTGCCGGACGAACTGCGGAAGGGTGAGCGAGGGATTTTTGCGTTGCCGGAGATACAAGTCGGCAACGTCCAGCCCGATGAGGTTGATCCCGTTGAAGATGCCATGCTTGTTCGGGGAGGAGAAATTTTGCGGATGCCAACTTTCGAATTGGTCGTGCCAGAGGAGTGCGATCTCGAGGTGAAGGTGGGCGCGACGGCGATCGATGCCGGCGCCGGTGTATCCGAGTCGTCCGATGCGGTCTCCCTGCGCGAGGGTCTGTCCGGGTTGCACTTCCACCGTGGCGAGGTGCGCGTAGATGCTGTAGACGGGCGTGCCGTCGACATCGTGCTCGAGAACGACGAGCTTGCCATAGTTCGAGTCCCTCGCGTCCTCGCTGGTGTGGACGACGCGGCCGGCTTCGATGGCGCGGATCTCGTCGAGCGGTTCGCCCGCGGCGTCGCGGCGCACGGGTTTGACGTCGATGCCCTCGTGGAATTTGGTCATGACGATTTTCCCGCCGACCCGCTGCGGGTTGCGGGTGAAACCGTAGGTGCCGCCTTGCCATGGCCGGCTCTTCACGCCTTCGAAATTCCGGTCGGTATACATGTAGAACTGTCCGGGCTTGCCCCGGAAGAGCGCGTCGTTGTCCGTGGGCAACACGGGGGAGAAGGCCGCCGCCGGTGCGGCGAGGAGGAGCAAAACGGCCGGCGGTTTCACCGGCGTGGTGCGCCCTCTTGCCCCATGACCGGAAAAACGGTGGCAAGAAATTCGATGTCGTCCGCGGTCAGGCCGCGCGGGATGCTGATGATGCCGTCGTCGATGGGCCGGTCGACAAGGAGGTTGCTCACTTGGCGTCCGTTGATGAGCACAACGAGCAGTTCGCCGCGTCGCGACATGGTGTGCTGGTGGAGGAGGCGCGTGCCGTGGTTGTCGACCTTGAGGTAGGTGCCGTGCGAGCCGTCGGCGGCGACGAAGGGATAGATCGCTTTGATTTCCCTTTGGCTGACCAGCGGCATGCGCTGCAGGAAAACGGGCGTGCCGTTGAGGAGGGTGGCGGGGATGGCGAAGGTCGGGGCCTCGGCTGCGGTGCCGAGGGCGTGGATGCGGAGATCGACGACGGGTTTTTTGGCGCCGCCGAGGCAGAGCAAAGCGAGGGCGGCGACGGCGAGGCGCATGGCGGGCATGGGGACACCTAATCCATGGCGCGGGGGAATTGCAACCGCGGGGCGGAACCGCTTTACTGGACGGATGCGTCGAAAAGCCATGCTTCTCTTCTTCCCGGCGATCCTGCTGGCAGCTTGTGCGGCCCCGCGTGACGGCAGCGAGGACAGCTGGTCGCGCCGCGCGGAGGCATTTCTCGATCCCGTCATGCCGGATTCCATCTCGTTCGGCCCGAAAGCTCCCCCGTTGGAGGCTTCCGTGCGGCTCGATCCCGCGGAAGTTGTGCTGGCCGATCGCCGCGAGGTGCGGGTTCTCTTCACGGTGCGCAACACGACCAAGCGCATCCGGCGTCTCGACTTCCCCACGGCGCAGCGGATCGAATTGGTGGCCATTGCTCCGGACGGTCAGCGCATTTTCCTCTGGTCCGAGGACCGTCTTTTCGACCCCAAACCGGCGACCGTGGTGATCAATCCGCGGGAGCGCGTCGAATACGAAGCCAGCGTGCCGACCCGCGACATGCAGGCGGGATCGACCTACGCGGTGGAAGTCGGTTTGGTCGGATACCCCGAGGTCGCCACGTCCATCAATATCACGCCGCAGTGAGCCCCCGCGGAGCGGCGGGTGCCGGGGCGTTTCGGTTTGACGGCGCCGGAAACGGGGTCTTTATTCCGGAGTCTGCCCGATGAGAAACCTCCTGCGATTCACTTTTGCTTTGGCGCTCGCCGGTTTGGCCGGTTGCGCGTCGCACGACACTCGTTTGACCAGTTCGACCACCCAATATTTGACTTCGGGTGGCCGCGTCGTGGAAAGAACCTCCACCGGCGGAATCATCGACAACGTCTCCTACTGGGACGGCGACGGCGTGGCCGGGAATCCTTCCATCACGATCGACCTCGGCGAGCAGAAGGCCTTTTTCTACAAGGACAACCGTTTGGTCGGTGTTTCCATGATTTCGTCCGGCCGGGAGGGCTACTCCACGCCGGCCGGCAGCTTCAAGATCATCCAAAAGAACAAGGATCACGTTTCCAACCTCTACGGCGACTATGTGGATGGCAGCGGCAACGTTGTCGTGGCCAATGTCGGGGTGAAGAAGGATCCCAAGCCGCCCGGAGCCCTCTTCCGGGGTGCGCCGATGCCCTACTTCATGCGCATCCACGGGGGCGTGGGCATGCATGCCGGTTTCCTCCCCGGCTTCCCGGCCTCGCACGGATGCATCCGCATGCCGGAACGGATGGCGGAAATCTTTTTCGCCAACGTCTCGCACGGCACGCCGGTGCGCGTGGTCAACTGACCTTGCCCCGCGGATGAGCACCGCGCCGGAGGCGATGGCGTGGGTCGGGGTCACCCAAGCAGCGGCGACATTCGGCATGACCGGCATCATCTGGCTGGTGCAACTTGTGCAATATCCGGGCTTCCGGCATGTCGGGGCAGCCGAGTTTGGAACCTTCCACCGTCACCACTGCCGATCGATCGGCCTGGTCGTCGGACCGCTCATGGTCCTCGAGTTGCTCACCGCTTTGTTGCTCGCCGTGGCAGGCGAACCTGCCTGGTTCTGGCGCGTCATGCTCGGCCTTCTGCTGGTCATTTGGATTTCCACCGCGCTGTGGCAAGGGCCTTTGCACGGACGACTGTCACGCGAGGGACCGCGGCCGGATTTGCTCCGCGCGTTGGTGCGCGGAAATTGGCTGCGCACCATTCTGTGGACCGCGCGCTCGGCGGGCTTGGTCTGGTTCTACGCCCGCGGGTGGGCCTGATCGTAAGCTTTCTTCAGGCGCTCCGTGGTCACGTGGGTGTAGATCTGCGTGGTCGAGAGGCTGGCGTGACCGAGCAGGCTCTGCACGCTGCGCAGGTCCGCGCCGGCGTCGAGCAGGTGCGTGGCGAAGCTGTGACGTAGTTTGTGCGGGCTAGCCGGAACGGGGATTTGGGCGAGACGCAGGTATTTTTTGACCAGTGCCCAAATGGCAGATGACCCCATCCGGCGTCGCAGCTTGCTGATGAAAAGCGGACCCGACTGCACCTTGGCGCGCTGGCGGTATTGCTGGATCGCCTCGAGCGCGGGCTCGCCGACCGGGACGATGCGCTCCTTGGAGCCTTTGCCGAGAACGCGGACCGTTTCGTTGAAAGGATCGATGTCGCGCACATCGAGCGCGGCCAGTTCGGCAAGGCGCAGTCCGCTGGAATAAAACAATTCGAGAATGGCGGCGTCGCGCCACGGCATCCACGACGGCGCCTGCTTCTCCGGTTTCGCCTCGTGCGGGGCGCGGAGCAGGGCGTCGATTTGCGTGGTGGTGAGAAAGACGGGGAGGCGTTTGTCCGCTTTGGGCAAGGACACGGCCATGAGCGGATTCGAGGCGAGCCCTTTGCGCTCGCAGAGGAAGCGGTAAAAGCTGCGCAGCGCGGCGAATTCGAGACGGATCGTCGCACGCGAGCGTTCGCGCTTCATCAAGGCAAAGAGATAGGCGCGGAAGTCGTCGGCCGTGGCCTCGCGCCACGACTTGGCGCCGAGGAATTCCGCCGCGGCGCGCAGGGCGCGGTCGTAGTTGTCGACCGTGCGCAGCGAGGCGTTGCGTTCGTCGCGCAAGTAATCGAGATACGCCGGCGCGAGCGGATCGTCGGGAGCGGGCACGAATTGAAATTACGTCCGCGCCGTGACGGAACACAACCTCCCGCTCAGGCTTTGCGCCCCATTGGCTCGCCGAGGGGTGGCTGGGCCGTGGCTCCTACTTCGCCTTGGCGTGTGGTGGCGCGTTCGAACCGCAACACGGCGCGGCGCGTTTCCACGCCATCGGGCGACGTTGCGACGATCGGGATTTCGAATTCGCCGTCCGGCAGCACGAAGTGGTAGCGGAAAGTCCCGTCGGGACGGATCATGATTTCTTTGCCGTCGACCGTGACCTTCGCATCCGGATGCGTGCCGCCGTAGAAGATGACCTCGGCGTTGAGGTGCATGAAGAATTCGCGCGGACGGCCCCAACTCGAGAGCCAGCTGCTCTCCGCTCCCCAACTGGCCATGGCGGCCGATGACCAGCTGCCGAGAGCCTGCCCGAACGATCCGCCGCTCCAGGAGGCGCCGGACAAGCCGAGCGCGGCGGCGAGAAACCCGCTGCTGAATCCACCCGGCGCTTGGGCCCAAGATGCCGCGGCCGCGCCCCACGAGGAAGGCAGGAATCCACCCGAGAGCGGGCTGGCACCCGGTGACCCGAGGTAACGCGAGAGTTCGCCGGAGGTGAGGGAGCCGAGTTCCGTGTCGAGCAGGCGATCGAGCGCGATGCGTTGGGCCGGCGAGAGGCGGCCGATTGGCAGGTCGCCGCGTCCCTGCAGGCGGCTAAGCGCCTCGGCCAGGCTTTCGCCTTCGCGCATTTCGCCGCGCAGTTTTTCCACCAGCTGCTGGAAGGTGGCGTGGAAAGGCATGTTGGCGAAAACCGGCTCGCCGAAACCGGCCAGCGTGTCGCGCGGGGTGAGCACGGTGCCGGACCGGGTCAGCGTCTTCCAATGCCCGCCGTTGTAGTGGCCGAGTTCGA
>CAYQMP010000118.1:0-6010 GCA_964418615.1 uncultured Chthoniobacter sp.
ATGAAGCCGCCGAGGAGCATGGATTCGGCGCGGAGTTCGGTCGGGGCGTTCGGTGCGCGGATGATCTGGGTGAGGAGGGCGATGGCTTCGTCTGTCTTGCCTTGTTCGCGGAGCGAGGCGGCAATGCCGTAGTTGGCTTCGAGCACCTTGGGCGACCAGGGGTAGAGAGACTTCAATTTTTCGAAGAGCGCGCCGGCGCCGGCCACATCGCCATGCTCCTGCGCGACGCGGCCGAGTCCGAAGATGGAAATGGCCTGGGCTTCTTGGATGCCGGGCGGAGCCTGGGCGGGTTCTTGTCCGGCGGGGTTCGGGTAATCGACGGCGATTTTTTCGAAGACGGCTTTGGCTTCGTCCGCTTTGCCGTTCTCGAGCAGGGCGAGTCCATAGAGGTCGAGGTCGGACGGCGCGTAGACCAGCGAGGGATCGTAGGCTTTGTTCATTTCCTCCAGCGCGCGCGCCGGGTCGGACTGACTGATGAACGCGGCGCGGGCGAAGAGGATTTTGCTTTTCGCGCTATCGGGTGCGGAGGCGGCGAGGTCTTCGAAATATTTTTCCACTCCGGCGGCATCGAGCAGTTCCGCGGAAACTTCGGCCTGCTTGGCGGCGAGGAGGGAGCGGAGCCCGAGTCCGAGCTGGGCGCTGTCCGGATAGGTGGCGGTCATTTTTTCCGCCGCGGCGACCGAGGCGGCCATGGCGGCTTTCCATTTTTCCTGCTCCTCGGGGGTGAGCGCGCCGTAGCGTCCGAGTTTTTCCGCAGCGGCGCGGTGGAGGTCGGCAATTTTGAGCATGGCCTCGGGCGCTTTCGGCGCGGTGGCGTATTTCTCGGCGAAACTTTGGTAGGCGGCGACGGCGGCTTCGATGTTGCCGCGGTTGGTTTCGGTCTGACCGATGCTGTCGAAGGCGAAGAAGACTTTGTCGTCTTCCGGGTATTTGCCGACGAATTCGGTCATGAGGCGCACGACTTCGTCGGCGTTCTGCGCGGCGCCGGCGAGCTGGGCGCGCTGGAAGTAGGTGAAGGGGGCGGGCTGGCTCTGCGGGAATTTTTCCGCGATCTCGGCCATGGTGACGACGGCTTCGTCATTGCGTCCGAGGGCAAGCTTGGCCGCGGCGGCGGAATACATCGCGCTGGGAGTGAGTTGGGTGTCCGGGTATTTCTGCACGAAGGCGTCGATGAGCGGGAGCGATCCCTCGTTGTCGCCTTTCTGCTGCGTGCCGACCGCAACCCAGAATTCGGCTTCTTCGACTTGCGCGGCTTGGGGGAACTTGGCCGCGACTTCTTTGTAGGCGGCGATGGCTTCGTCCCATTTGCCTTGTTCCTTGAAGACGTTGCCGATGCCGAGTTGGGCGACGGCGCCGACTTCGGGTGGTGGGTTGGAGGCGAGGAAGTCTTGGTATGTTTTCAGCGCGCCGTCGAAATCGCCTTGTTGCGCGCGGGCGGTGGCTTCGTTGACCACGGACAAACCGAGGAACGGGCTCTTGGGATAAATTTCGGCGGCCTCTTTGAAATATTGCGCGGCTTTCTCCGGATTGCGGACATCCGGGTCCGGGTGGGTGAGGAAGAGATTGCCCAGCGCGACGGGCAGGTTGGCCGCGATCGGGTCGCCTTTGTGCGCGCGCTGGAAGGCGTCGTAGCGGGTGACAGCGGGATCGGCGGCGTTCTGCACCGCGTAGGTCATGGCGAGGTAGTAGAGGTTGCGCTTCTTGTCCTCGTCGTTGGTGAGGAGCGGCTCGATGTGGGCTAGAACGACGCGGGACTCGTCGTATTGGCCGGCTTGGAAATAGCTCTCGCCGATTTTCTGCAGCGCGGTGAGAGTCTGGTCGGGTTGGGATTGCAGCTCCGCCAGCTTCCGCCGGGCGCGCTCGGCCAAGCGGTCGAGGCGTTTCATTTCGGCCGTGTTGCGTGCGGTGAGGGCGGCGCGGCGCAGGGCGGGGATGCCGTCGATTTTTTTCTGCTGGAGGGCGACGATGGTGTCCTTGGGCAGGACGCCGCGGAAGGCGGCGCGGGCTTCCTCGAGCAGGGTGGCTTTGCGGTCCTCGGGGGCAAAGGCGGCTTCGTTGAGGAGGATTTCGCCAAGCTGGAATTGCGCCGCATTGACCAAGGCGAGGTCGGTTTTTTTGGCGATGATTTCGCGGAGGAGTTCGGCCGACTGCGCGTAGAGGGCGAAGGCGGCTTCCTTGTCGGGTGCTTCGCCGGAGAGCATTTTGCTGCCCTCGGTGGCGTAGATGAGGGCGAGGAGGTTCTGGCTTTCGAGGATGCTCGGGCTGTTGGGGAAGCGCTTGAGGTTGGTGTCGAGGGCGGTCTTGGCCGCGGCGAAGTCACCGATCTGGAACGAGGCGATCGCGCTGCCGTAATAGGCGGATTCGATTTCGGTGGAGCGCGGATATTTGGCGATGAAGTCGGCGTATTTTTTGATCGCTTCCTCGTAGTTGGTCTTGCGCGCGGGGTCGTCGGCCTTGAGCGAGGCGGCGAGGCCGGAGAGGGCTTGGGGCTCGAGGTAAGCGGCGAGTTCGGTCAACTCCGCGGGGGCCGGCGGACCGGCGAAGAACTTCTTGAGCGTGTCGAGGGCCTTCTGGTTTTCGCCCGTCAGGTAGTAAGAGAAAGCCAACTGGACTTGCGCGTTGGGAACAATGGCGGAGGTGGGATAATCGGCGAGGACCTTCTCGTAGGCCTCCACCGCGGCGGAGTAGTCGCCGTTGAGGTAGACGTTATTGGCGGCGTCGAGGGCCTGTTGCGGCGCGTCTTGGGCGACAGCAGAGGCAACGCAAAGAAGGGACGCCAGGAGCAGGGCACGGGAGAAACTCATCCCGGCAATTTAGAGGATCAGGCGGGAGAGGGAAAGCCTTCGAGGTCGGACGGGGGCGCCGGTTTTTTGCCGCGGGCGAGTGCGTGGTTGAGGTCGTCGAGGATGGCGAAAAGGCAGGGAATGAGAACGAGGGTGATGAGGGTGGCGAAGGACAGGCCCCAGACGATGGCTTGGGCCATGGGGGCGAGGAATTGCTCCTGGCCTTTGCTGAAGAAGGCGAGGTTGAAGAGACCGACTACGGTGGTTGCGGTGGTCAGGAGGATGGGACGAAAGCGGGTGCGTCCGCTTTCGAGGATGGAGTGCCAGCGCACGCGCGGCGTGGAGACATCGCGGCCGCGGCGATAATTGTTGATGAAGTCGACGAAGACGATCGAGTTGTTGACCACGATGCCGGCCAGCGCGATGGCGCCCATGACCGACATGAGGCCCATCGGTTCGCCCATGAAGAGCAGGCCGAGGACCACGCCGACCAAGCCGAAGGGGACGACCGTCATAATGACGAAGGGCTGGAGGAACGAGTTGGTGATCGTGGCGATGAGCGCGTAGATGAGGAAGATGGCGACGAGGCCGGCGAACTTCATGGCCTCGAGGCTGCGCTCGGTGTCCTCGTTTTCACCGGTCAGGCCGATCTGCAGGGCGGGATGCGCGGCGAGCACTTCGGGCAGCCACGTTTTGATTTCCTCGTTGGCGCGGGCCGATGTGGTGACGCGCGGGTCGATGTCGGAGGAGACGGTGATGACGCGCTCCTGGTCGAGGCGTTTGACCCGCGGGATACCGCTGACGCGTTCAAGCGTGGCGATGGTGTCGAGGTCGACCATGCCCTGCGGTCCTTTGATCATGAGATTGCGCACGATGGCGGGGTCTTGGCTGTAGCGTTCGTCCATTTTCACGCGGACGACCACTTCGTCGTTGCCCCAGCGCAGGCGGGAGGCCTCGAGTCCGCGAAACGCGCCGAGCAGATCGCGTCCGACTTGGGTGGCATCGAGTCCGGCGCGGGCGGCGCGGTCTTCGTCGAGGCGGACGCGGAATTCGGTTTTGCCCTTGGGCAGATCACTGCCGACGTTGACCAAGCCGGAGACGCCGCCGAGGCGCTTTTGGATTTCGGCGGCGGCGGTTTTCAGTTCTTCGAAATCGGCCCCGCGGATTTCGATGTTCACTGCGCGTCCGACCGGGGGTCCGCCCTCCTCCTTTTTGGCCGTGCCGGTGATGACTTCGGGGAAGGAGTTGACCACGTTGCGCAGGTCGCGCTCGATGACCGAGGGCTTGCGGGCTTCGGGGCTTTGTTCGTCGACGTCGACGATGAGCATGGCGAGGTTGCTGCCGTATTCGAGGAATTGGTCGGTCGGGTCGAACATGGCGCCGATGCGCGTGGTCACGGCGACGAGATCGGTGGAGGGCAGGGCGTCGACCACGGCCCGTTCGACGCGCGCGGCCACATCGGCGGTCTGGTCGAGGGTGTAGTCGGCGGGAAGTTCGAGCTTGATGTTGATTGTGTCGGCAAAGTCGGTGGCGAAGAGGCGGAAAGGAACGACGCCGGCGGCGACGAGTCCGCCGACAAAAACAAGGGCGGCAAGGAAGACGCCGACCACGGCGTAGCGGGTTCGCAGGGCGAGGTTGAGCAGGTGGGTGTAGACGTCGACACCGCGGGAGACCATGCGGTCGACGGCCTCGCGCAGTTCCTCGTAGGAGAGTCCGAGTTCGTAGCGAACGCGGCGCCAGCCGCGGGGCGGATTGTTCGCGGCTTCGGCGCGGCGGGCCGCGGCGGAGCGGATGGGGCGGAGGCAGTCGGCGAGGTGCGAGGGAAGGACGAGGAAGGCCTGGGCGAGTGAGAAGACAAGCGTCGCGATGACGACAACGGGAACGACGGCGAGGAACTTGCCGATGATGCCTTCGCCCCAGATGAGGGGGAGGAATGCGGCCACGGTCGTGCTGACGCTGCCGAAGACCGGCCACATGACTTCGCGCGCGCCGCGCACGGCGGCGTTGACCGCGCTTTCGCCCTCGCTGTAGAGGCGGAAAACATTCTCTCCCGTGACAATGGCGTCGTCGACCACCATGCCCAGAGCCATGATCATGCCGAAAAGCGAGAGCATGTTGATGGTGTAGCCGCCGAGGTAGAGGACGATGAAGGTGCCGGCGAAGGAAAACGGGATGCCGAAGGCGACGAGAAGGGCGAGGCGCCAGTCGAGGAAGAGGAGAAGAAGAACGGTGACGAGGATGAGCGACTGGATGCCGTTGCGCATCACGGTCTCGATGCGCGTGTTGATGTATTTGGTCGTGTCGCCGACCACCTGAGTTTCAATTTCCGGGGGAAAGAGGGCGGCTTCGGCGGCGAAGACGCGGCGGGCTTCGCGCACGGATTCGATCACGTCGGTGCCTTTCTTTTTGACCAAAGTGTAGGTCACGGCGGGGCGGAGGTTGGTGCGGCCGTAGGTCTGGGCTTTTTCGGTCGTCTCCTTGACCGTGCCGATGTCGCGGATTTTCACCGTGCGTCCGTCGGGACGCTTGACCACCGGGAGGTCTTCCAGCTGCGAAGCTTGGGTGATTTCGCCGAGGAGGCGGACGATGCGCTGTCCGCCCGCGGCATCGAGACGTCCGCCGACCACGTTGACATTTTTTGCCGCGACGGCATCGGTCACGTCGCGGAAAGAAAGTCCGGCGAGGCGGAGCCGGTAGGGATCGACCTCGACCCAGACTTCGCGGCGTTCCAGGCCGTCGACGAGGACTTTGGAAACGCCGGGGACGAGTTTGAGGCGGCGCTCGATCTCGTCGAGGACGGGGCGGATTTGACGGACGTCGAAGCCGGGGGGATACGAGACGGTGAAAGTGACGAGGGGGAAGGGAATGTCGAATTCCTCGACGATGGGAGGCTCGGCCGAGGCGGGGAGGTCGGCTTTGGCTTTGTCCACGGCCTGGCGGACGTCGTTGAGGACGGGCTGGATGTCTTCGATCGCGGGATCGACCTCGATGAAGATGTTGGAAAAGTTGTCCTGCGAGATGGAGCGGATCTCGTCGAGGTAGTTGACGTTGCCGAGTTCCTCCTCGATCGGGACGGTGATGGTGCGTTCGATGTCCTCAGGCGCGCCGGTCTCGGGGTCGAGGGTGGTGATTTGGATGAAGTTGGTGCTGACGTCGGGGAAGAGGTCGCGTTGCAACTGCGTGGAGGCGGCGTAGTAGCCGGCGAAAATGACAACAAGGGTGAAGAT
>CAYQMP010000119.1:0-1417 GCA_964418615.1 uncultured Chthoniobacter sp.
GTGATTTTGTTTTTCTCCCGCGCCATCATGCGCGCCTTGCTCTTGCCGAAATTGAAGGCGCCGCGTCCGGCCATCTTCAACTGCGAGCGGAAGATGAAATAAAGGATGACGAGGAAAAGGAGGATGGGGAGGAATCCGATCAGCGTGGTGGCAAGGAGGTTCGACTCGGAGCGCACCGCAGGGGTGATGCCGGCCTCGGCGAGTTGTTTCTCCAGCGCTTCGCCATTGAAGGGCATGAAGACGGGGGTGCGGAATTCGACGAGGCGCTCCTCGGGCTCGGTGGCCGGCGGGACGGTGACCATTTTGCGGTAATAGCCGGAAATGGTCTGGGTGTTGCGTCCTTCCTCGACCACGAGTTCGAGCGGCCGCTCCTGCGTCGAGACGATTTTGCCCTCGGCCAGAAGGGTGGAGAATTTCGGGTAGGTCAGTTCGTCGACTTGGGCGAGGTTGCCCCCGCGGAAAATGAAGGCACCGCCGATCAAGGCGAAGGCCACGGCAAAAAGGAGAAGGCCCCGCCAGTTGAACTGCGGGTCGGGATCCCCGCCGGCCGGACGGCGGTCTTCTGGTTTGTTGCTGTTGTTCGAAGCCACGGGTGTGAGACAATGATCTTAAGCACGCTATGGGGGAAGATCAAATGCACGGGCGCCGGGCCCTCGCGGTCTCGGTCCACGATGTCAGCCCGCTGACCCGCCAAGTGTCCGACATCATGCTGGCCGACTTGGCCGGTGCCGGCGTCGGGGTGGCCTCGCTTTTGGTCGTGCCCGATCATCACCACAAGGCGGATATCGACCGAGATCCGGCCTTCCTCGCCTGGCTGCGGGAGAAGCAGGCGGCCGGGCATGAAATCGTCCTGCACGGGTTTTATCATCGTCGCGAACCGCGCGAGGGCGATGGCGCGGGTCGGCGGTTGGTCACCGAGCATTACACGGCGGGCGAAGGGGAATTTTACGACCTCGGTTACGAGGAGGCGCGCGAGCGGATGGAAGACGGACGCGAAATGCTGACCGGCGCCGGACTGGATGTGGTCGGGTTCATCGCACCGGCGTGGCTACTCGGCGACGAGGCCGAGCAGGCGGCGCGCAATCTCGGCTTTGCTTACACCACGCGGCTCGGCGGTGTGCTGGATTTGCGTTCGGGACGGTGGACGCGATCGCAGTCGCTGGTCTACAGCCCTCGCAGTGCGTGGCGGCGGAGCGTCAGTCTGGCGTGGAACGCGTTTCTGGCGTCGCGATTGCGGGGCAATCCGCTGGCGCGCCTCGGGCTGCATCCGCCGGATTGGAACCATGATGCGATCAAGACGCAGGCCTTGCGCTTGGCGCGCGAACTGGCCGGGAACCGGCAAGTGATTCGTTACCGCGACTGGGTCGGGGCGTAGGTTCCCGGGCTGGAAAGGCACCGACGCTCATAGAGCGCCGCT
>CAYQMP010000119.1:1517-5929 GCA_964418615.1 uncultured Chthoniobacter sp.
GGTCGGGGCGTAGGTTCCCGGGCTGGAAAGGCACCGACGCTCATAGAGCGCCGCTGCCCGGAAAAACGCCGCTACAGGTTTTCGCGCACCGCGGATGCGATGCGGTCGGCGTGGTCCTCGAGCAATGCGGCGTCGCGGCCTTCGAGGAGGATGCGAAGCTTTGGTTCGGTGCCGCTGTAGCGGACGAGGACGCGGCCGCGCGGGGCGAGGGCTTGTTCGGCGGCGGTGATGGCCGCTTGGACCTCCGGCACAGTTTCGAGCGGGGGTTTCGATTTCACGGTCACTGCACGCTGGGCCTGCGGGTATTTGTGCAGGACTTTGCGCAGTTCGCTCAACGGCTTCCCGCTTTCGGCCACCAGACGCAGGATCTGCAGCGCGGAAACCAACCCGTCGCCCGTCGTGCCGTGCCGCAGGAAAATCATGTGTCCGCTCTGCTCGCCGCCGAGAATGAATCCGCCCGCGCGCATGGCTTCGAGGACGTAGCGGTCGCCGACCGCGGTGCGCACGACTTTGCCTCCGGCTTGCTCGATGGCTTCGTCCAATCCGAGGTTGCTCATCACCGTGGCGACCACGGTATGGCCGGCCAATTCCCCGCGGCGCAGCAGGTCGAGTCCGGCCATGGCGAGGAGTTCGTCCCCATCGAGCGGGTCGCCGGTTTCGTCGCAGAGCAAAAGGCGGTCGGCATCGCCGTCATGCGAGAGCCCGATCTGCGCGCCGGTTTCTTTGACCAACCGGCTGATCTCGCCGGCCACCGTGCTCCCGCAACCGGCATTGATGTTGCCCCCGTCGGGCGTTGCGTGAAAAACGTGCACGTCGGCCCCGAGCGCGCGCAGGGCGGCGGGCGTCGATTCGAAGGCGGCGCCGTTGGCGCAGTCGAGCGCGATCTTGAGTCCGCCCAGCGAAAAACCGGTCGGCAATGACCGCAGTGCATGGCTGACATATCCGGCCACCGCATCGTCGGCCTTGGTCACCTTGCCCGGCGGGACATCGGCGGGCGGGTCATCGAGGTGCTCTTCGATGGCCGACTCGGTTTCGTCGGGCAGTTTGAACCCGTCGCCGGAGAAAAATTTGATCCCGTTGTCCTCCGCCGGATTGTGCGAGGCGGAAATGACCGCGCCGGCGGCCAGATGGTTTGCCGTGACATAAGCCGCGACGCCCGGCGTGGGGAGGACGCCGAGCAGAACCACATCGCCCCCCGCCGAGGCGATACCGCGGGCGAGGGCTTCTTCGAGCATGGGACCCGAGGCGCGCGTGTCGCGTCCGATGGCCACGACCGGGCGATCGATGCCCAGCACTTTGACCAAAGCGCGTCCGAGTTTTTCGGCGAATTCCGCGGTAATCGGTGTTTCGCCGGCACGGCCGCGGATGCCGTCCGTCCCGAAGTAGCGGCGGGTCATTTTTTGGCGCGCTCGGAGAAGGGTCCGCGTCCGTCACCCCCGGGGTTCACATTGTGCTGGATGACATACCACACGACCGAGGCCAGCACGAGGCAGGTGAGCTTAATTTTCCAATTGTGCAGGAGAATCTGTTTCATACTTCTCGAGGAGGAGGAGCTGGTTGAGGCGGCGGCGGAAGCGGTCGACGTTGAGGTTGCGCTCGATGATGCCGCGGTGGCAGAGCGAAACGTGCCCGGTTTCCTCCGAGACGAGGATGGCGATGGCGTCGGATTCCTCGGTGATGCCGATGCCGGCGCGGTGGCGCAGGCCGAGGCTGCGGTCGAGGTCCTCGCGCGGGGTGAGCGGGAAAATGCAGGCCGCGGCGGCGATGCGGTCGTTCTGCACGATGACCCCGCCGTCATGCAGGACGGTCTTGGGATGGAAAATGGTCAGGACAAGCTCCTTGGTGAAAACCGCATCGAGGTCGACGCCGGTCGAGGCGAACTGGCGGATGCTGATGTCGCGCTCCAGCGCGATAAGTGCGCCGAACTGGCGGCGGGCCAGATCGAAGACGGTGTCGACAAGCAGGTCGATCGATTCCTTTTTCTGCAGCGCGGAGCGGAAGAAATGCTGGCTGCCCAATTCGGTCAGGGCGCGGCGCAATTCGGGTTGGAAAATGACGACCAGCGCGATGGCCAGAAAGACAGAGAAGCTGCGCAAGAGCCAGCCGATGACGTGGAGGTCGAGGAGTTGCGAGGCGAGGGTGAGACTGATGAAAACGAGGGCGAGACCGACGAGGATTTTCGCCCCCGGGGTGCCGCGGAAGTAGAGGTAGCTGTAGTAAAGGAGCACGGACAGCAGCAGGATCTCGACCGCGCTGGTCCAGTGGGTGCTGACAAATTCGACGACCGCCTCCATCACGCCGCATGCTGACCGCTTTCCCGTCCGCGGGCGAGCGCGGAGTCGCCGGTGCCGGCGGGTTTTTGCCTCTGGATTTGGCGGCTTGGCGTGCGTAGTTTGCACGGATGCCGCAGCAGCAGGTGGTTCCGGTGCAACTCAAAGCCGTCGTCCCGACGGCCAATGGCGCGGCGCTTTTCCTCGGCACCGAGGAGAAAACCTTCGTCATTTATGTCGATGCCACCGTCGGCCATGCCATCAACATGTTCCTCGCCGGCACGGAGAAAGAGCGTCCGCTGACCCACGACCTCATGGCCCACGTGCTCGCCGCCTTCGGGGCCAAAGTGGAGCGGGCCGTGGTCAACGACGTGAAAAACAGCACGTTCTACGCGCGTCTCATCGTCTCGGCGGAAAACGAGCTGCACCAAAAGAAGATCATCGAACTCGACGCCCGCCCGAGCGACTGCATCGCCATGGCCATCCAGCAGAAGGCCCCGATCCTGGTCAGCCGCGTCGTGCTTGACGAAGTGGACGACGCCTCCGATGCGCTCAAGCAACTCGAGGCGACCAAGGACCAAGGCGGCGAAGAGGCCTCCGGCGAAGAGAGCGAGGAAGAATAGTCCTGCGCGCCGAGCTCCCGCCGCGCGCCTCCGCCCATGTTCGTCGACCAGATCCGCATCCAAGCCAAGGCCGGCGACGGGGGCAACGGCTGCGCCAGTTTCCGTCGCGAGAAATTCGTCCCGAAGGGCGGACCCGACGGCGGCGACGGCGGCGACGGTGGGAGCATCATCCTCCGCGCCGACCCGCAGGTCGACACGCTGGTCACTCTCTACTACGAGCCGATCGTTCGGGCCAAGAGCGGCGAGAACGGCATGGGGAAGCAGAAATACGGCAAGTCGGCTCCGGACAAAATTGTCCCCGTCCCGGTCGGCACGCTCGTTTACCGGCTGCCGGACGTCGCGCCGCATGACCCGTTGAATTTTGACGACGAAGAGGACGCGCCCCCGCGCCGCCGCAAGATCGATCCGAAGGACCTCGAATTGCTCGCGGATCTGGAAACAGCCGGTGCCGAGTTCCTCCTCGCCCAGGGTGGACGCGGCGGGAAGGGCAACATCCATTTCAAAAGCTCGCGCAACCGCGCCCCGCGCCAGTTCACCGAAGGCACGCCGGGCGAGCAGGGATGGTTTTTCCTCGAGTTGCGCATGATCGCCGACGCGGGATTGGTCGGTTATCCCAACGCGGGGAAGTCGACATTGCTCGGCGTTCTTTCCGCCGCGCATCCCAAAGTCGCGGCTTATCCTTTCACCACGCTCCACCCGATGGTCGGGGTGATGGATTTTCCGGGATTCCGTCGCGCCACGGTGGCCGACATTCCCGGACTGATCGAGGGCGCGCACCGCGATGTCGGCTTGGGCCACGACTTTCTCCGTCACATTGTCCGCTGCCGCACGCTGCTCTTGGTCGTCGACGCGGCCGGCAGCGAGGGACGCGATCCGGTCGAGGACGCCAAAAAAATCCGCGAGGAATTGCGGCTCTACGATCCGCTGCTCGCCCGGCGTCCGTGGGCCCTCATCGCCAACAAGACCGATTTGCCGGGCGCGGCGGAAAACCTCCCGCGTCTCGCCCAGGAATTCCCCGGCATCCCGCTCATCGCCATTTCCGCACAGGAGAAATCCAACTTGGAAGAACTGCGCAAATTCCTCGACGCCGAGGTCGGGCATCCGGGGTGAGCCTAATGTAGCGGCGGCGTCCCCGCCGTCGGTCGTTTGTTCGATTCGCCGCCGGGGACGGCGGCGCCACAGTAACCTGCTTAGGAATTGCCCAAGGCGTCCCCGGCAGGCAGGATGACGGGTCACAAAGACATGCGCGCGATAGGCATAGGATTGGCCGGTTTCGGCACGGTGGGCGCCGGGGTTTTTCTCAATCTGGAAAAAAACCGGGCCCTGCTCCGTGAGCGGACGGGTTGCGATTTCGTGGTGCGCAAGGTGGCCGTGCGTGATCTGGCCAAAAAGGTCGCTGCCGGTCACAAGCGGGTGCAGGCGGTGCCGTCGCCGGTTTGCCACATCACGGCGTTTGGCGACAGCTCGATCAACTACAAGCTGCGGTTCTGGATACGCGATCCGGGGCAGGGCACGGTGA
>CAYQMP010000120.1:0-5841 GCA_964418615.1 uncultured Chthoniobacter sp.
AAAATCCAGCACTGCTGACCACCCCTTCGGTCGCCGCGGAGCGCGCAGCTTGGAAGTCCCGGACGCGATAATGCACGTTGGCCACGCCGATCTGGGCTTGCGACATGTCGGAATATTGCCGCAAAACGACGGACCAGAGCGTGGCGGGCTGTTGCCAAATGAACTGACGGCGCAGGTTCGCCGCATATTCGAGGCCAAGCAGAAGCAGCAGGCCAGCGGGCCGGGTGCTTGCACAAGTATGACCGAAGCCTTCGGACGCCGGAAGTAGCTCACGGCCAGGAAAGCAAGCGACGCGCATAGACCACCAGCCAAACCCGGCAGGAAAGAACGCACATCACCACGCCGGAAAAACAAGCCAGCCGCCGCAAAAATCAAGGGCACCGCAAGGCCCGACTCCTTGGCCAGCACGGCAAGGAAGCTGCACAGCACGAGCAGCGCATTGAGGCCCCACGATGAACGAACCGGTGCGAGGATACCGATCAATATCGGGAAACGAGCAGGTCTTCACGATTGGAAGGCTCCGCCACGGCTTCCACCACCAGCAGCTGCAAGGCAAAGACGAGTGCACCGAAGGCGGCAACCATCATGGTAGGGGCGTGCGGCGCGCGCGCTCGATGGCAGCCGGACGAGCGAACCGCTCGTCTCTACCGGGTGAATTGCTGTGCGAGAAACACATGACGATAAACGCAAACGGCAACGCCGCATTGAGCGCATGGAGCAAAACACTGGTCAGCCGGTAACCAATCGGTTCCTTTTTCCAAATCGCCGCATCGAGCATCAGCGAAGCAAGGTGCAGCGGACGGTTGCGGTCCAATTCATCCTCTCCCACCACGCACAAAGTCAGCACATCGCCCCGATTCGAAGCCGTGTGGATGTAATCGCTGTAAAGCACCTGCGCGATCGAGTCGCAAACCAACCCGCCGCCCAAAGTCGGCCCATAAAGCAAGGCAACAATCAGAAAAACCCCCGCCGCCCAAAGCCACAAATGCCTCCGCGAACTCATAGTGCAATCCTAACCGCCGACCTCCCGCCAACCAACCCCAGACCACCTTTGCCACAAATTATCAACGTGGCCGCTGAGATATTTTGCGAGATCAATCATCGACCACCCTATAAGGATCCTGCGGCGCATGAACCGCTGACTTTCCGACTGATAGACGCACACCATATTCTTTAACTCCGGAGTCCATCTCCTACCCCGCCCAAGATTCTCTTCCCCTTCATTAGTGGTCAGCGGAGTTCTCATGATGTTTTGCGATAATTGGAGACAGACTTGCTCCGTAATTAGCCAGCACCTCACCCACCGATTTCTCGATCCAGGAAAAAAACCGCGCAACACCCCCCCACTCACCCTCCCGCCCACCCCGCATCCACTCGACCGCACCCAAACGGCCCCCGAATGGAACCAATTTTCAGCGCGGCCATTGAGAAGTTTTGGAAGCCTCGAAATCAACCGACTCGCGATTCCGAAAACACGAATGAATTTGTGGCGAGACACCGCGGGGTGTACGCGCCAGCGCCATCCGACCACCACCGACAGAGAAGAAATCCAGAGCTGTTTCCACACCACTCTCGGTGCGTTCGTGTGCGCACTCGCAACAGACCGCCAATCCACCGCGCCCCGAAGACAAAAATCGCACCCTCCTTGCTGCAAATCAGCCAGTTGTCCACGCGGCCACGTCAAAGTTTTGTGAACCGAACGCCAACAGCCCTCCGCATACACCTGTGCTGAAGCACCCGAATCGCATGGACCCTTGCGGCGGATATCCAGTTGCAGATCTCCAGCCAAGCCGTCCGGCTTCACACATTATCTCAGTGGCCACTGAAATAATCTGTAAGGAAAACTTAGGTCGTGAAGCCTGTAAACCGCGGAGAACTGCGTCTGTTTGACAGTTTGGCCAGTCCGTCTCCATCGCAAACGGCCAACCAAGGAGTTTCAGGCTTTCTCGGTCCTATGAGTCGGGACTCGTCCACGACGTGATTGGTCGTGAATACGAATTGAACCCCGAATGCGCCTGTCCCCGGTTTCCCCGGCCTATTGGCTCATGAACGGAGACTCAAGCGTCTTGCGGGTCGAAGCGGGCCAAAAGCTTGCCGACGGAACGGAAAACTTTGCGGCGCTGCTGCCAAGCCCGAGGGCCCAAGTAGCCCGCAGGCCAGAGACCACGAGGAAGCAGGGGGTCGGCGGTCACCGCGTGCAACCAAGCTGACCGTTCACGCCGCGCCCAGTCCCGGAGTTTGCGAGCATCGGCCGAGGATTGGACCGGCTTGCGGGGGCAGGCGGCGAGCATTGCCATATGATCCTTGTAGCGCTTGTTGATCGCGGGAAAATCCCAAGCTCCGCGCGCGATTTCCTGATCGGACTCACCCGCCGCCGGCTTGGCTTCGAGAAGAATGAGCGACTCAACGTCCACGGACAACCCCTGTAGGACCTCGTTTTCCCTTTCCAGCGGGTGCGGAGACACCCACACACTGTGTTGCAAATACCCAAAACCACGGGAGCGAAGATACCTCCGCAATCGATCGCGCTGCACGGCCTGCTCCTCGCCGATATCGAAAAGCACCAGGCGCCAACGGCCGTCCCACGGTCGGTGCCACTCGTAGTCGGGATCGCGTCCGCCCAGGGCGTGCAGACGCCCTTGCTCGGTGAGGCGGTAGACCCGCGCATCGGGACCATGTCCGCCCCGCTCCAAATATCCCCGGCCCGCCAAGGTCTCCGCCTGACGCAGGACGCCGTTGCGGTAAGCCCAGCCCTCGTAGCTTTCGTGCAAATTGCGGAACGTGGGCCGCATGGCCTGGTCGAGGGTCCACAAGAGCATGTTGAGCAACTCTTCGGTCTTCGGCTTCATGTGCAGATACATCATCTTCGGCCCCCGGGATGCCTGACAAATCTTTTACGCGGCCGCGTAGAAGATTTGCTGAGTCTCGGATGAATTCTCGTGGTTGCGTATACACATTATGAACGCGGCCGCGTTGATAATGTGTCACGCACAAATTGCCGGGAGGCATGTAATGCGATGTCCGGGGCGGCGGGAACCGCGGGAACGCCGTCAGGGCTGCGATGGTCGCGAGCGGCGGTGCCAGCGTAAGTAGACAGCGGTGGTGAGAAGGATCGCGGCGAGCCAAGTGCCGGGTTCGGGGATGGGTTCGCTGGAAGAACCTGTGTAAACGAGGAACAGTTCGTTTTCGTTTGCCTCGAGGGAGAAGACACCTTGGCCGATGTCGTTGTAGGTGGTGAAGGCGGCGGTGTTGAGGGTGAAGTGGGAGGGGTTGAAGCCGGCGATGGGGCTCGCGGCCGAGAGGATGCTCCACGTGTAGTCGGCCGTGCGGTCGAAACCGGCCAGTGCCCCTCCCGTCGAGGGCAATCCGGAGAGCGAAAAGATGTTGATGATAAAGGGCGTTTCCAGACTCAGGCCGCTGAAAAGCAACGCGCCGTCGGCGATGTCGATGGTGTCCCAACCGGTGCCCGGACCGCCGGCAAGATCGAAAATTTCCCAGTCGTAGCTGCCTCCCGCGTTCCACGTGAGATCGCCGCCGGTGATGGTCAGCGTGCCGGGGGAATTGCCCGGACTGATGTTGCCCTCGAGCGCGACATCACCCGTGACACTGCCGCCGCCGGCGAGGGTTTGTCCGGAGGCGATGGCGAAAGTTCCGCTTTGGGCCGAGACGTCGAGGTTCGCGCCGGCAGCCACGGTGACGACGGGGGTATTTTCCAAAGAGGCGCCGGGCGCAAGCGCGAGCACACCGGCGGCCACGGTGGTGTTGCCAGTGAAGGTGTTGCTGGCGGAGAGCACCAATGTGCCCGCACCCTCTTTGACCAGAGCGCCGGTGCCGGTGATCGCATTGGTCTCGGTGCGCGTCTGGCCCGCGCCGACGTCGAGATTGCCGGTGACGGTGCCGCGAACGTGGATGACGAGCGACTGCGACGCGGCACCGGGAAGGTCCTCGTCGGAAAGGTGCAGGGTAAACTCCCCGCTGAACGATCCGAGCGCCGCAGCGGCCATCGATACAGCGTAGCCCGATGATGCGCCGGCCGCGAGATCGGCAAAAGGCGACAAGGTAGTGGAAAACAGTCCCGATGGGTCAGCGCTATCAATGCTGTCGAGATCGAGACGCGCAGTCCAGGCACTGCCCGAGGCGCCGGGAAGGTTGAAAAGATCGAAGGACTGGCTGACCGCGGCGTCACCGAAGTTGACTGCGCCGAGATCCAGATCGAGGGACGCGACGGGGGCGTTCGACGCAAATGACGCAGTGGCGTGGTGAAGCACCTCCACGCTGAAATTATTGGTGATGTTCGCGTTGGCGGTCTGCGGGCTGGCGGCGGTGACGACGAGGGAACCGTTGTTCGTCCCCACCGTGTCGGCAGAAAAAGTGAAGCTGTTGGTGTCGGCGGCGGTGAGCGCCCAGTTGGTGCCGCCTCCGGACGCGGTGACATTGCCTGTCCCACTGAAAGCATAATCCAGGAAGTCGGCACCATTGGTCACGGTGACCGGCGCGTTGTTGCTCACGGTGAAGGAATTGGTCAGCACCGCGCCGACGATGGCGCGCGCGGCGGGGGTGTCGACCGACACTCCCATGCTGGCCGGCAGCTGGTAGTCGGCCACGACGGGAAGGTGGTCGGACAAAGAGGTAAGTGCGCTGAAGACATTGCTGATCTGCGCGGTTGAATAGTTGCTAAGCACGGCGTTGAGTCCGGCCACGGCGGTGCCAGTGTTGATCGCCTCATCGAAGATGTGGCTACCGGTGTTTCCGAAGGCCCAGTAGGAATTGGTGATGTAGGCGAAGCCGCGGCCGTCGAGCACTTCGCCGGTGACCAACTGGAAGTCGAAACGGTCGTCCATGGCGGAGCGCGGGTTTTGGGTGTGCACGGCGAGGAAGTCCGGATTGTTGTTCCAGTTGCCGACGGCATCGACCGGATCGAAGGCCTGACCGGCGCCGCTGTTGGTGAAGGCGATCCAACCCGCATCGTTGGTGCGGTAAAAGTTCATGTCGCCCACGTAAATGATATGCGCACCTTCGCCCAGCGTGTCGGCGTTGGTTCGCACTTCGGAGACCTCGACGCCGCGGCGATCGGCATCGGTGGTCGTGTCGCTCGGGCGCAAGTGGCTGTTGTAAACGTAAAAGTCGGCGTTGCTGTCATAGCCGAGCGGGCGGAACTGGTAACGCATGGTGGCGCGCGTGCCGCCGTCGTTGGTGTTGATCGTCGAGGCTTGCGATTCGGCGACGAGCTGCACCGAGTTGGTGCGGTAGATCACCGTCTGCATGATGTCGTTCACCCCGCCGACCGGTGCGAGGGTGCCCCGCGTGTAACCGCCGGGGCCATTGGTGCCGTTGAGGAGATTGAGGATGCGGTCTGTAGTAGAGAAGTTGGTCGCCTGCTCTTGGAGAAGCAGAACGTCAAGCGTGCGGCTGAATCCGGGGCGCGTCTGGTCGACAATGGCTTGCAGGACCAGCTCCATCTCGGGGATTTCCTCCGGCGCGCTGGAAGAGGGGCTCTGGTAAGTGTTCCAGGTGACGATGCGCAACTGGGCGTGGACCGCTGCGGTGCCGAGAGTCCAGAGAAGGAGGGGAACAAGAAACCGTCGCGCGGGCCTCAAGGCCGCGCGCCCGGCTGGCGCGTGAGAGCGGACCGGTAACTAGGCGTGTTTACCGGTTTGTTTGGAACGACATGCATAAGACGGGAGAATGTCACAGAATTGTCACAAAGCGAAACAAAAAGAACC
This sequence comes from uncultured Chthoniobacter sp., assembly GCA_964418615.1. Taxonomy (GTDB): domain Bacteria; phylum Verrucomicrobiota; class Verrucomicrobiia; order Chthoniobacterales; family JACTMZ01; genus JACTMZ01. The sequence continues at coordinate 5,724 of CAYQMP010000120.1, forward strand.
TCACCCTGCGGCGTGGATGGGGCTGCGGTCGCGATATTTTAGACAAGAAATCGCGATGGAGACAGCGCGACCCAACTAGCTGCGGAGGGCGGAGGCGGCCCAATTACCGGGCTATGGA
>CAYQMP010000121.1:0-5822 GCA_964418615.1 uncultured Chthoniobacter sp.
AACATCCTTGCCCGGATTCTTCGGGTTGCGGCCGATCTTGGCTTTCATCTCGCGTTTGTCGTGGAAGTTCACCAAAATGAAATTGCCTTCCTCCACGACGTGATGATTGGTGACGATGTAGCCGTCGGCAGAGATCACCACGCCCGATCCCGAGGCCTTCTTCGCGCCGGTCACGGTCGGCACGACCAACCTCCTCATCGCGGCGGGGCTGATCCTCATGATGTATCCGCCCCTGGCCAAGGTGCGCTACGAGGAGATGCCCAAGGTCTTCGCCAATCCCAAGGTGCTCGGGCTTTCGCTGCTGCAGAACTGGATCATCGGTCCGGTCCTCATGTTTGCCCTCGCGGTGTTCTTTCTCCGCGACCATCCGGACTACATGGTCGGGCTCATTTTGGTCGGGATCGCCCGCTGCATCGCCATGGTTTTGGTCTGGAACCAGCTGGCCAAGGGGAGCAGCGAGTATTGCGCCGGGCTGGTCGCGCTCAACAGCGTGTTCCAGATTCTGACCTTCGGTCTCTACGCGTGGGTCTTCATCACTTGGCTGCCCGGGCTGCTCGGCATCGATCTGTCCGGGGTGCAGGGACTGGGCGGCAAATCGCTAGCCGACGTGACCATCGGGCAGATTTTTGCCAGCGTGATGATCTACCTCGGGATTCCGTTCGCTGCGGGCGTGCTTAGCCGGGTGATCCTCATCCCGCTCAAGGGGATCGAGTGGTACGACCGCAAATTTGTCCCGGTCATTTCGCCGATCACTCTAATCGCGCTGCTTTTCACCATCGTCGTCATGTTCACCTTCAAGGGCGACGCTATCGTGCGGTTGCCGCTCGACGTGCTGCGAATCGCCGTTCCGCTGACCATTTATTTCGTCCTCATGTTCGGCATCAGCTTTTTCCTCGGGCGCCGGGTGGGGGCGGACTACTCGCGGAGCACGACGCTGGCTTTCACCGCGGCGGGCAACAATTTCGAACTGGCCATTGCCGTGGCCATCGCGGTCTTCGGCATTTCCTCCGGGGTGGCCTTCGCCACAGTCGTCGGACCCCTCATCGAGGTGCCGGTGCTCATCGGTCTGGTCCACGTCGCGCTCTGGTTCCGCCGCAAATATTTCCCGCGCGAGATCATTGAAGAGGCGGATCGCCTCGGCGAGGGAGCGTTGTCCGACCCCGACCGCGCCTTTCTGCAAACGGAGGCCTGCCGCACCGTGCGTCGCACGATGGAACGAACCGCTCCATGAACACCAAACCACGCGTCCTCATCCTCTGCACGGGGAATTCCTGCCGCAGCCACATGGCCGAAGGCATCCTGCGCGCCGCGGCCGGCGACATTCTGGAGGTGTGCAGCGCCGGATCGCAACCGGCGGGTTATGTCCACCCGCAGGCCATCGCCGCGCTGGCCGAGATTGACATCGACATCACCGGGCACACCTCGAAGCACATGAACGAATTTCTCGACCGCGACGTCGAGACGGTCATCACCGTGTGCGGCAACGCGGACCAAGCCTGTCCGGTTTTCCCGGGGCAGCTCAACCGGCATCACTGGCCGTTCGACGATCCGGCGCACGCCACCGGAACCGAGGCGGAAATCGCCGCCGAATTCCGGCGGGTGCGCGACGAAATCCGGCGGGTTTTCGAGGCCTATGCCGACGGTCGGCGCGACCAGCAGGCCGGACGCGACCGAATTTCACCATGAACACTTCCGAATTCACCGCCTTGCTCTCCGCGCTCGGAGATAAACCCGTCCGCTTCGTCCTGCCCGATGGCGGACGCATCCCGGATCACGCGCACATCACCGAGGTCGGCCGCGTCGACCGTGAATTTCTCGATTGCGGCGGGGAACGGCGGAGGACGTCCTTTTGCTGCCTGCAGGCCTGGGTGGCGGACGACACGGACCACCGGCTGCCGGCGCGCAAACTGGCCGCCATCATTGGCCGCGCTCTCGAGCCGCTCGATTTGGGCGCCCTGCCGGTCGAGGTGGAATACGAGGACGGCTTCATTTCGCAATTTCCCGTGGTTTCGGTCGCTGCCGGTGAAACGGTCACCGTGCACCTCGGCACCAAACACACCGACTGTCTGGCCAAAGAAGTCTGCCTGCCGCCGCCCGCTTCTTCCTCCGAGTGCTGTGCGCCCGGTTCGGGCTGCTGCTGAGGTTTGGCTTTCTGTGACAATTTCGTCACATTTAATCATTGGCCCCTCTCCGGCGGCGCTGTTAGCGGTTCGGTAGCGGAGCCGGTCCTCCCCGCAACCCGACGCATGTCCGCCCACGCGCCCGCCAAAGACACCGTTTTGATCGTCGAGGACGAGCCCGATGTCCTCGACTTGCTGCGTTTGCATCTGCGCAAGGAAGGCTTTGCCGTGATCGAGGCTGTGGACGGTGTGCAAGCGCTGAAGACAGCGCGGGCCAAACTGCCGACCGTCATCGTGCTCGATCTCATGATCCCCGAAGTGCGGGGCGAGGATGTCTGCCGTCAGCTCAAGGCACGCGAAGCAACGGCCAAGATCCCCGTCCTCATGCTCACGGCCAAAGCGCGGCCGGAGGATCGCGTGGCCGGTTTGGAGCTTGGTGCGGACGATTACCTGACCAAACCCTTCAGCCCGCGCGAACTTGTGCTGCGTTTGCGCTTGCTCGTGCAGAAAGCGCGGACGTCCCTTGTCGGCGACATATTGCGCGTCGGTCCTTTCGAACTCGACCGCGGAACCTTCGAAGTCCGTCTCGGCGGACGCAAACTGGATCTGACCGGGCTGGAATTCAAATTGCTGGTCACGCTGATGGAAAACCGCGGCCAGGTGCTCAGTCGGGAGACTCTCCTGCGTGACGTGTGGGGTTACCGCAATTTGAGCAACAGCAGAACTGTCGACACCCACGTGCGCCGCTTGCGCGCCAAGCTCAAGCCGCACGACGCCCGCCTCGATACGGTGCACGGGGAGGGGTATATTTTCCGGGCGGAGGAGGGGGACTGATGCAGCGACGGTCATAGACCGCCGCCACAACATCAGAGACTTCGCCTCAGACCCGGAAGATCGCGCCGAGTTTTTTGCCGAGGACGATGCTCGCGCCGAGGATGGTCACGCCGAGGAAGACCATGGCCCAGACGCCGAGGGCGCTGGCGATGTAACGGCCTTCGCCGAGAAGCTGATACAATTCGTAGATCGCCTTGGTGATGGGGAAGTCCTGCTGGCGCTGGGCGAGGAGCAGCGAGTCGGACACCTCGAGCATGGCGAAGGAGAAGGCGAGCAATCCGCCGGCCACGAGGTTGGCCGCGATGAGCGGAAGAGTGACTTTGCGCAGGGCGCGCAGCGGGGACGCGCCGAGGTTTTGCGCGGCTTCCTCCAGGGTGACGCTGGTTTGTTGGAATCCGGCGGCGGCGGAACGGACCACGTAGGGCAACCGCCGCACGGCGTAGGCGATGACCAGAAGGATGAGCGGATCTCGCACCGGATTGAGGAAGTCGAAAAGTTTCCCTTCTTGGGTCATGGCCAAATATCCGAAAGCGAGCACAAGCCCCGGCACGGCCAGCGGCAGCATGGCCAAAGCGTCGAGGAATTGGCGTCCGACCAAGTTGGTCCGCACGACCACGTAGGCGATGGCCACGCCGAGGACGAGGTCGAGGAGCACGGCGAGGCCTGCGTATTTGAGGCTGTTCTGGATGGAAGGCAGCGCCATGTTGTGTCCCAGCGCCTGCTCGAAGTGATGCAGGGTGAGCGACTCGGGGAGAACGGTGCCATACCAGTTGTTGGAGAGGGCCACCAAGACGACGCCAAGGTGGGGGAGGACCGCGATGAAGAAGACGAGCGTGAAAATTCCCGTGCAGGCCAACCCGGCGAGCGCACTCACGCGGCGCGGTCCGCCTTGGCTGGTCGCCTTGGCCATCATGGCGTGCGCGCTGCGTCCGAAGGTCAGTTTGCTTGCCGCGTAGAGCAAGACGGAGGACGCCAGCATGACGGCCACCAGCGCGTAGGGGAACGGATTGCCCCCGATGTCTTTGATGCCGTTGAAAACCTGCACCGAGGCGATGCGGGTGAAGTCGAACATGAGGGGCACACCGAGTTCGGTGAACGACCAGATGAAGACAATGGTCCCGCCGGCGAAGAGCCCGGGCATGATGAGCGGCAGGGTGATGCGGACAAATTTGCGCAATCCGGTGCAGCCGAGGTTTTCCGCCGCCTCCTCCATGGCCGGATCGATGTTGGCCAGCGCGGCCACCGCGTTGAGGTAGACGATCGGGTAGAGGTTGAGCGAAATCATCAGGGCCACGCCCCAAAGCTGCCCCCCGCCGAGCCAATCGACCGGATGGGCCGGGTCTTGCAGGCCGAGGTGCCAGAGCAACGCGTTGAGCGCACCCTGCTGTCCGAGGATTTGTTTGATCCCGATCGCGCCGACGAAGGGCGGAAGGATCATCGGCACGAGGATGAGCGCGCTGAAGAGCGTCTTGCCGGGAAAGAGAAAGCGGTCCGCGATCCACGCCAAGGGCAAGGCGATGAGCATGGTCAGGGTGGTCACGCTTATGGCGAGAATGAACGAGTTGCGCAGGCCCTCGAGGTAGATGGGGTTGCGGAAGACCTCGGTGATGTAAGCGAAGGTGAGCCGGCCGTCTTGATCGAAGAAGGCTCCGCGCAGCGTTTCGGTCACGGGCAAGAGAAAGAAGCACGCGAAAAAAAGCAGCGTGAAGGCATAGACGGCGATGGAGAATTTTTTGGACATTACGGACGTTCGGCGGCAATGACGCCGCCGCTCCATGGGGTAGGGACACGCGGCTCGCGTGTCCGTTGGTTTATTTGCGGACGAGCGGGCCGCTCGTCCCTACCTATGAATGCGGACAGACTCATAGCCCATCCCGCGCCAATTCGGCGGCCTCCTTGTATTGGCGGCGGAAGCCGTCGGCCAATTCCTTGGCCAGACGCACTTCCTGCAAACGATCCGGCGAGCGGAGCACGGTGCGGATGCGGTCCATGCATTCGTCGTAGGTCAGCGCGGACAAATCACCGAAGCGCGCCGCGGCCTGCGGGGGGAAACCGGCCGCGGCCAGCGCGCGCCACGCTTCCATCTGCTCCTTGTGCGTGTCGATCGACATGACGCGGATGGCGAAGCTGATCACGCGGAAGAGCGGTCCGGTCCAAGCTTCGTGATAGGTGAAATGCTTTGCTTCGACATAGGGATCGACACCCGGATCCGAGCGGTAGGGCTCGTTGGCCGCAACGTAGAAATCCTTGCGCACGGGCAAACGGCGAAGGGCGAACTTTTCCGGTCCGCCCGGGGCGCCGACTTTGAAATTCCAGATTTTCTGTCCCTCCGGCGAGAGGATGAATTCGATGAAGGCGCGCGCCGTGTCCGGATGCGGTGCGCCGCGCAGCATGGCGATGGGATCGACCCCGACCGACGATCCGCCGAGCGGGGTGAAATATTGCAGGCGCGAGGAACCGTCGGGCAGGCGCACGGCTTCGCTCTGGAAGCGTCCGTAAAAGTCGATGCACATCCCGATGGCCGCGTCGCCCTGTGAAACATCGAGCGGCACCTTGGGTGCGGCATCGGTGAAGAAGCGCGCGTTGGCCGAAATTTTCTGGATGAGCCCGAGTCCTTCGAGCCATCCGGCCCGCACCGCGGCGTCCTCGTCGCCCGGCGCGGCGTCGAGGCGTTGCTGCATCTTTTGCTGGATGATTTGCTCGAAAGCTTTGGCCGCCGAACCGCTTTTGGTCGGATCGGCCAGGGCGACTTGTTTGACCAGCGCGGGGTCCGCCAGCGCATCCCATGCCGCGGGCACTTCTTCCACGCCGAGGCGCTCGAGCGAGTCGGTATTGTAGCAAATGCCGAAGCTTGAAACGACGGTGCCG
>CAYQMP010000122.1:0-5748 GCA_964418615.1 uncultured Chthoniobacter sp.
GGAAGCGCTGGGGCTTGAGCACGGTCGGCGGGGTGCGGTCGTTCGCCTTGCGCTCCGGGGTCATGAAGTTTTGCAGGCGGTCGATGGCGTTCTTGGTCGCGAGGGCCGGCTTGACCTCGTCGTCGTTGCCGAGTCCGCCGTAGTAGTTGAAGCCCGAGTCGAGGCCGTTGAGGTAGATGTGCCAGGCGAGTTCGACATCGTTCGGGGACGTCCACGAGCCGTCCCAGTTGTAGGGATGGGCGACCTTCCACTCGTTGACCATGTCGTTGCCGCCGTTCTCGTCGCTGAGGATCTGCTCGGCGGTCTCGAGCCAGTTGGCGCCGGCCATGAGCGGGGCGTAGCTGAAGAACTTGAGGGCGAAGCCCGGGGTCTCCATGTCGACCTGTGTGCCCGGGTAGGCGGTGGCGTAGCGGTTGGCCACCGAGACGACCGGCGGCTCGATCCATTTGAGGAAGTTCGGCGAGCCGTAGCAGCTCTCGGGGAAGATCCAGGCACCGTCCTCGATGTGGGCATCCTGCGCGGCCGCGCCGTGGGCATTGACGAAATCCTGCGGGGTCGTCGGGATGTAGCCCGCGTTGGCGGAGCCGTTGAAAAGCTCGGGGGTGGCCTCGAACCAGGAACTGGATCCCCCACCCCATGCGTTGTCGCCGTCGGTCGAGGGCATGACAATGACCGGGCGGGCCGGGTCGGTGGCGAAGGGCGAGATGAACTCGCCGATCTTGCCGATGCCCTCGTTGGCATAGCCGTAGCGGTAGGAGAGGACGTCGTCCGAGGGGACGGCGATCATTTTTTTCTCCGCGCCGGTCTCGGGGTCGACGTATTTGACGCGGTGGAGTTGGTAGGCGTAGGGCGAGACGTTCCATGCCGCGTTGCCCGGGTTCGGCTCGCCATACCACCAACCGGTGGTGGGCGAGGGTCCGAGTTGGTCCGCGCGGTTCGGCGGGCTCGAGTAGATGCCGTAGCTGCCGTTTTCGATATCGAACTGGTCGAAGTAGGTCGGGCAGGTGCGGCTGATGTGGTGGCTGCCGACGATGACCCACTGGTAGCCCTCGTCGACAAGGATGTCGATGAGGTGGCGCGAGTAGCCCATCTCGGTCGGGAAGAAGCCTTTCGAGTGGTCCGAGAGGTCCGAGTTGCCGCCCCAGGCCTTCCACCATGCTTGTTTGAAGGTCTGGAGTTCCTTGCGGAAGACCGACTTGGGCAGAAGCGGGGCGAGGGAGTGGTGGTAGGTGAAGCCCACGAGGTCCATGCGGGTCGAGCCCGAGGGGGTGTTCCAACCGCGCGCCTCGCGGTAGCCGCTGTTCCAACCGCCGCCGTAGCCGAGTTGGCCGACGCCGCCGAGTTGGCGGACGTTGTCGATGAGCGAGCCCGAGTAGCTGATGGCAAAGCCGCCGCGGGAGTCGAAACCGGTCAGCGAGTTGCGCGGGCCGGGCTGGTAGCGGTTGCGGCGGTCATCGAGGCCGAAGATGTCGGTCAGGTTGTTCTCGGGGTGCTGGGCGGGGCTGATGCCGCCGTAGTTTTGGCCCGGCTTGAGGACGATCGAGTCCCACGCGTATTGGACGCGGCTGTTCTCGCCGCCGTTCGAGTTCCACTCCGGCCAGTAGATCGGTTGGTGGTTGTGCCAGAAGCGGGAGACGTGGACGTTGCCGTTGGCTTGGGCGGCGGCAGGAAGAGCGACGGCGCAGAGCGCCGCCAGCATAGTGGTGCGGGGGTTGAACATGTTCGGGGTGAACGGTTGGTTTGTGGAGTGAGCTTCCTGCTCAGGGCATATCGCGGCTGAGTTGGAAATTGTTGAAGGAAAAATCGTGCGTCTCGGCGTTGCGGTTGAAGAAGGCCAAGCTCTGGATCGGCGCGCCGGCTTCGCCGCCGAATTTGCGGCCTTCGATCAGTTTGACCGAATTGTCCTTCAAATTGATCACCTCGAGGTCGTAGGTGTCGGCATCGACCAGGGTCAGCGTCAGCGCCACCGCTTCCTGCGTGATGGGAATTCCGGTGTCGAATTCCTGTTCGCTATCGGTGATGAAATAGTTCGGCGATCCCTCGCGGGCGAAAAAGCGCAGACGCGCACCCGTTTCGATATCGGTCACCGCGCCATCCGCGTTGCCTGTGCGGTAGGTTACGCCCACTTCACTCGGCGTGGCATCGTCCTGATCGCCCTTTTGCTGGAACGGCCCGTGCACGATCTCGAAAGTGAAGTTGTCGCCCGGCTCCAACGGCACTGCGATGCCGCGGAAGGCAACCGATTCCTCGTAACTCTTCCCATTGGCAAAGAGCGAAAACACCCGGTCCGTGGTGATCGGCGTCAACTCGGACCGCTCACCCAGTTTCCCGAGGTAGTGCCCGCTGAAACTCCCCTCGCCGTCCGATTTGGCCGCAAACTGCCAACCGAAAAAGCCGTTGTCGTTGCCGGATCCGGGATTCCAGCCTCCGTTGTACATCCCTTGGTTGGCCTGATCCTCGCCCACATTCACTTGGGTCAGCGCCCAGACAGGAGCGCCGAAAGCCAGAAGAACCGGCAGGGAGAAAAGGGGGCGGATGAGGGGAAGCATGATCGGAAATAAACAGAAAAACCTACAGGCGTTGACACCGCCTGTCAAACGGCCTTGGACAATTTCTAGTCTCCTTCGCCGTCGCCGAACTGCTTCCGCGCTAGCAAGTAACGAGAGACATACTCTTTCACCGCCTCATGCAGCGGCGTGATCCCGCCCTCGTAACCGGTCGACTTCAATTTGGTCACGTCCGCCTGCGTGAAATACTGGTATTGCGAGCGCAGCGCCTCGGGCATCTCGATGAACTCGATCCGCGCCTCACGCCCCATCGCCTCGAAGATCGGGTGCACCAGATCCAGCCAAGTGTGCGCTTCGCCCGACCCGATATTGAAAAGGCCTCCCGCCTTTTTCGTCGCCGCGAGATGCAGCGTCATGGCCACCGCGTCTTTGACATAAAGAAAATCCCGCTTTTGCCCGCCGTCCGGATAGTCCGGATGGTAGCTCTTGAACAACTTCACCTGCCCCGTCTCCTCGATCTGCCGCCACGCCTTGCTCACCACGCTGCGCATGTCGCCTTTGTGCTCCTCGTTCGGTCCGAAAATGTTGAAATACTTCAGCCCGACGATGCGCCGCAGATAGCCCTCGCGCTGCGCGTGCAGATCGAACAGCTGCTTGGAATACCCGTAGGCATTGAGCGGACGCCACGCCGCCAAATCGTCCGACAAATCATCCATCCCCGCCGATCCGTCCCCGTAGGTCGCCGCCGACGAGGCGTAAACAAACCGCGCCCCGCGCCCCAAGGCCCACTCGGCCAGCTGCCGCGAGCACCCGAAATTGTTGCGCAGCAAATAATCGGCATCCCGCTCCGTGGTCGAGGAACACGCCCCGAGATGGAAGACATGGGTGAAATTTCCGAAGGCACCCGCCTTGTCCGCCAAGCGGTCGTAAAATTCGTCCGCCTCGACAAATTCCTCGAAGCGCAGCGGCGACAGATTGCGCCACTTGTCGTCCGTCCCGAGTTGGTCGACGACCACGATGCGATCGGTGCCATGCCAGCGGTTGAGCGCCCCGACCAGCACGCTGCCGATGAAGCCGGCACCGCCCGTGACCAAAAACCGGTCCTTGCCGGAAAATTGCGGCGAGCCCTTGCGGCCCGGCTTGGCCTTCCTCTTTTTCGCAGTCGGATTTGCTTTGCCCATGGGCTTGCAGCGTAACCGCCTTGCGCCCCGGCGCGCAAATCCCTTCGCATTGCCACCGCGCCCCTCGCGCCCTACCATCCGCCCCATGGTGTCGCCCCGTTGGGAAACGCGGGATCCCGCGGATCCCGCCATAGCGCAAAACCTCGCCCGCGAACTCGGCATTTCCGTCCTGCTCGCTTCCCTCCTCGCTTCGCGCCAACTGACCGACCCGGACGAAGCCGAAGATTTCCTCCACCCGCGCCTCGCCTCGCTGCCCGATCCGTTGGACACGCCCGGACTGGAACAAGCGGCCCGTCGCCTCGCCCACGCCGTCGAGCGCCGGGAAAATGTCGTCCTCTACGGCGATTACGATGTCGACGGCGTCACCTCGCTGACCATCCTGCATCGCTTCCTCGCCGCGCTCGGACTCGAAACCGGCTGGTTCCTCCCCCTGCGCGAATCCGAAGGCTACGGACTGAGCCGCGACGGCCTCGATCGCGTCTTCGCCGAACGCCAACCCTCCCTCGTTGTCGCCCTCGACTGCGGCACCGGATCCCATGAGGAAGCCGCTTGGCTCGCCGCCCGCGGCGTGGACCTCGTCATCGTCGACCACCACGAACCCAAAACCGGCGCCGCGCCCTGCACCGCGCTGGTCAACCCCAAGGCCCTCGGCGGCAACACCGACCTCTGCACCGCCGCGCTCGTCTTCAAACTCTGCCACGGCATTCAGAAAATCACCGGACGACGCGAGCCCGATCTGCGCGACTTCCTCGACCTTGCCGCTCTCGGCACGGTGTGCGACCTCGCCCCGCTGCGCGGCGAGAACCGTGTCATCGTGCGCCACGGTCTCTCCCGCCTCGGCCAAACCAAATGGGAAGGCCTCCGCGCCCTCATGGAAGTCTCCTCCGTTCTACCGCCGGTCACCACAGCCGAAGTCGGCTTCCGCCTCGGCCCGCGCCTCAATGCCGCCGGCCGCCTCCACACCGCCGAAGCCGCGCTGCAACTTCTCCTCACCGAGGACCCCGGCGAGGCCCGCCGCATCGCCCGCGAACTCGACGACTGCAACCGCGAACGTCAGGACCTCGAGCAACAGGTCCTCGAAGCCGCCCTCGGCGAATTGGAAAAAAACTTCGACCCCGCCCGCGATTGCGCCGTCGTCGTCGGCGGCGACGGATGGCATGCCGGCGTGGTTGGCATTGTCGCCTCCCGCCTCTGCCGCAAATACCACCGCCCCGCCATCGTCATCGGCTTCGATGACGCCGGCGACGGACACGGGAGCGGACGCAGCATCGACGCGCTCTCCCTCGTCGAAACCCTCGGCGACTGCGCCGAGTTGCTCGGACCGTTCGGCGGACACCACATGGCCGCCGGGTTGAGCGTGACCCGCGCCAACTTCGCCGATTTCCGCGAAAAGTTCGCCGCCGCTGCCGGACGCCGCTTGCAACCGCAAGACCTCGTTCCCCGCCTCAAACTCGACGCCCGCATCGACGTCGCCGACCTCGAACATGCCCACCTCGAGGAGTTGTCCCTGCTCGAACCCTGCGGCATGGGCAACCCCGCCCCGCTCTTCTACGCCCGCGCCGTTGCGCCCGTGCACGGGCCCGACGTGCTCAAGGAAAAGCACGTCCGCTTCCGCGTCCGCGGCCGCGAAGAACTCCTCGCCGCCATCTACTTCAACGGCGCCCGCGACGACTTCCCCCGCGCCCCCTGGGACGTCGCCTTCAAACTCGTCCGCAACGAATACCGCCAACGCGTCAGTCTCCAGTTGGAAGTCCAACACCTCCGCCCCGCCGCGAATTGACCGCTGCGGGACCGCGCGATCCAAGGACCACATCCCGAGTCCCAAGTCCCTAAACACGCGCCTTGGCGGGTGCGTGCAGGCAGTAAACTCGAGGCAAAGCCCAAGGGGAACGGGCGTCTCGCCCGTTTTCGGAAAAACAACACGGGCGGGACGCCCGTGCCCCCTGACAAAAGCAAGCATCTACGGCCAACGGGACGTTGGTATCAATCAGCAAGAAGACCCCCCCAAAAAAATCACACATGGACTTTCTGCAGAAAGTCCAGTAGCATCCCGCACCCAT
>CAYQMP010000123.1:0-5709 GCA_964418615.1 uncultured Chthoniobacter sp.
GCGAACCGCTCAACCACCGCTGCGAAGTGACCGGCGGCGTGCTCGGCGAGGAGTCAGCCGCCCTGCTGCGTCAGTTTTTCGGCAAGAAGCGCGCGCCGATCGCGGAGAGTTGATTGACGGTCAGAGGCTGCGCACCGCGGGCCATGGCGCGGAGCTGGCGCTGGTTGATGTCATCGATCTGGGGCCGGATGTAGGCGCCGAGGTCCTGCGACGGATTGGTCGGGGGCGCCGCCCGGTTTTTGCGCCAAGCCTCGATCCACGCCCACTGGATGCGCCGCGAGGCTTCCATTTCCGCGGCAAAGAAACGCCGGACCGTGGTCGGGTTGAGTCCTTGCTGTTGTCCGGCGGCCATGACGGTTTGCAGGATGGCTGTCTCGCGTTGCGGGTCGTAGACGGGAATGTCGCGGGAATGTTTGTACCACGCGATGTCGGGCGCGAGGGAAAGGCGCTCCTCGGCCAAGGATGTCAGTTGGCCCTGCGGTCCGGCACAGCCGGCGAGCAAGGCGAGGACGGGAAGGACGGCCAGTCGGAGTCTCATGCCAAGTCGTTTTTCAGCACGATGCGGTAACGCGCTTTGCCCGATTCGAGGTGGGCGAGGGCGTCGTTGACCTGGGTCATGGCGAAGTTTTCCGTGATCGGGGAAATGTCGTGGCGGGCGCAGAAGTCGAGCATCTGTGCCGTGGTGGCCGGACTGCCGAGCGGCGAAGCCGAAACAGAACGTTGTCCCATGAGCAGCGGGAACACGCCGATGTCGAGCGGTTCGAGCACGGCGCCGACGAAATGAAGCCGTCCCTTGGGAGCGAGCGTGCCGATGTAGGCGTTCCAATCGAGCGGGACATTGACCGTGACCATGACGAAGTCGAGCGACCGGGCGAGGGGCTTGAGTTGCTCCGGATCTTTCGAATTCACCACGTGGTGCGCACCCATCTTGAGCAGTTCCTCTTTTTTGCTCTCCGACGACGTGAAGGCAAAAACCTCGCAGCCCCATTTGTTGAGGAACTGGAGGGCCATGTGGCCCAGTCCGCCCACGCCGACCACGCCGACGCGATCGGTCGGTTGCACGCCGCACTGCACGATGGGATTGAACACCGTGATGCCGCCGCAAAAGAGCGGTCCGGCTTTCGCCGGATCGACGCCTTCCGGAATGGGCACCGCCCAGGCCCAGTGCGCACGCACGCGGTCGGCGAATCCGCCGTGGCGTCCGATGATGGTATCCTCCCCGTTGGGGCAAAGATTGTGGTCGCCGCGCAGGCAGTCCGCGCAGCACATGCAACTGCCGGAGAACCAGCCGAGCCCGACGCGGTCGCCGACTTTCACCTTTTTCACTTTGTCGCCCGCCGCCACGATGCGGCCGGACACCTCGTGTCCCGGCACAAGTGGATACTGCGCGTTGCCCCAATGGTTATGGATGACGGAAAGGTCCGAGTGGCAGATGCCGCAGTAGTCCACCGCGATCTCGACTTGCTCGTCGCCAAGCGGACCCGGATCGAATTCGAACGGTTCGAGGGCGGCTCCCGGTGACGTGGCGGCGTAGGCTTTGATCGTGCTCATCGATGGGGATGTTAACCGCCTCGACCGGGGCGTCGAGTCTCGTCAGAGAATCAGCATGCAGTCGCCGTAGCTGAAGAACCGGTATTTGTCGCGCACCGCCTCGGCGTAGGCACGCTGCATCACTTCCTGCCCGGCCATGGCGCAGACCAGAACGAAGAGGGTCGATTTCGGAAGGTGAAAATTGGTCAACAGCGCCCCAGCGTGGCGGAATTGGAAACCGGGACGGATGAAAATCTCCGTGCGTCCGGATCCCGCCGCAACGGGTCCTGCGGGCAGGGACTCCAGCACGCGCAGGCTGGTCGTGCCCACGGCGATGACGCGCTGCGCCGCGTTGATGGCCCCGGCGGCCGCCTCGCCGATTTCGTAGTTCTCCCCGTGCATGCGGTGCTCGTCGAGATTGTCGCCGCGCACCGGAAGAAATGTCCCCGGCCCGACGTGCAGGGTGACGAAGGCGTGCGGCAATTCGGCGAGGATCTCGGGTGTGAAATGCAACCCCGCGGTCGGTGCGGCCACTGATCCGGCCACCGTGGCGTAGACCGTTTGATAGCGCACGCGGTCCTCGGCATCGTCTTCCCGTCCGAGATAAGGCGGGATCGGCATGTGTCCGAGGTTCTCCAGATCGGGTTCCGACTCGAATGTCACCACGCGCGTGCCGTCGTCCCCGTCCACCGATTCAATGTGTGCCGTGGTGCCCGCGATGGCGAAGCTGTCGCCGGGGCGCGTGCGCTTGCCCGGACGGGCAAAGGCCTTCCACCGCACCGGTCCGAGTTGCTCGAAGAGCAGCAGTTCGATGCGTCCGTCTTGTGTCAACAGGCGCGCGGGAATGACCCGCGAGTTGTTGAGCACGAGCAGATCACCCCTTCGCATGAACTCCGGCAAATCACGGAACATGCGGTGCGTGATCGTGCCGGCGGTGCGGTCCACCACCATCATGCGCGAGGAGGCACGGTCGGGCAGGGGCCGGGAGGCGATCAGTTCCCGCGGCAGTTCGAAATCGTAATCCGACAGCCGCGTGCTCACGAGCCGGGTTTGCCGCTCACCCGCGTCAGTCCGACATGGCGCGCGGCCACGCAGAGCAGGTCGGCGGCGCGGCGTTTGAGCCGGCGGGCGCGGTAGGCGAGGAAGAGAACGAACAGTCCGTAGCCTCCGGCCAACCACCACGGAACACCGTCGCCGAGGAAATGTTGGTAGAGCAACACGCCGAGGACGAGAAGGTTGGCCATGAAGGTGGGACCGCCCATGCGCAGACGCAGGGTGGCGCGGGTCAGGCATTTCGGGCCGCCGTGGTATTCGGTCACCGAGCGCAGACGCAGGATCCACCAGAAACTCCCGTAAATCTGCACGTCCCAATCGTTCCAACCGGTGTCCAGCGAATAGCTCCAGCCCTCGTCCTCGAGGAGCTTCGTGGTCTCGGCCAGCAAGCGCTCGCGACCGTGCCCTTCCTCGTTCCAGAATTCGAACCGCGTCCTGCTCCCCGCTGTCTGCTGCGTGTTCAGCTCCTGTTCCGGCGTGCGTATGACGCGCTCCGGCGTGCGCTTGTGTTTCAGCCAGGTGTAATACCGCGCCCAACCGCGCACCAGCGGCTGGGTGAAGGCGAGGAACGTGACGAGCAACCGCGCCCGCACCGAGTCGAACTGCGGTTCGAGGCGCGCGTGCAGCATGTAGGAGAGCGCAACGAGAAACGTGCCGCCGAACATGAGGTAAGGCACGATGCGCAAGGACGGGAATCCGATGGAAAGCAGGAAGACGAAAACGGTCAGCACGACCCACTCGAGGCTGGCCAGGTAATTCGCCACCTCCGACCGCGGCGTGGGATAAATGCTCTGGAAAAGCCCCTCGCCGAAGACGCCGTGGTAAATGAGCGGACGGTTGACCAACCAGGTGAACCGCGGCGCGCCGTAGATTTGCCCTTTCCATTTGGCCGTGCCGGTCGGACCGAAAAAGACGAGGTGCTTGAAGCGCAGCATCGACTCGGCTTCGCCGTAACCCTCCTGCTGCTTGCGGAACGCGCCGAGGGTGAAGCGCCGGTAGTGCCAGACGATGGCCGCCGGGCTGAAGGCGATGACTTGTCCGCTCTGCTGCAAGCGCCAGCAAAAGTCCACATCATCGCCCGCCTTGCGGTAATCGGCATCGAACCCGCCGACCGAGTCGAAGGCCCAGCGGTGGAAAGCCATGTTGCACCCGGGAATGTGCTCGGCCACCACGTCGGTGAGCAGCACGTGGCTCGGACCGCCCGGTGCCGCGGCCACGCACGCTTGGATCCAATCCTGCGCGGGGGGCGAGATGTTCGGCCCGCCCACGCCGGCGTAATCGCCCGAGGTTAGCGTGCCGACGAGGTAGTAAAGCCAATCCGGATCGGCCATGCAGTCGCTGTCGGTGTAAGCGAGGATTTCGCCCGTGGCCGCCGCCGCGCCGGCGTTGCGCGCGTAGCTCAAGCCCATGTTTTGCTGCCGGATATTTTGGAAGTCCGGCAGCTTGGCGCCCTCCGCCCTCCGCTTCTCGCGCGCCTTTTCCCAGTCGGCCACCACATCCTGCGTCTGATCCTTCGAACCGTCGTCGACGAAGACGATCTCGTAATCGGGATAATCGATGCGATCCAGCGCCTCGAGGCAGTCGCCCAACGTTTTTGCCCCGTTGTAGGAGCAGACGATGACGGATACGCGTGGATACTTCTCCAGCGGCACGCGTTCGGCCAGCGGTTGTCCGCCGGTGAAAAGTTTCTGCACCGTGCCGAAGGCCTTCTTCGGTTTCCGCTCACGGGTGACCAGTCCGAAGGCCCAGTCGAGGATTTCCTGACCGCCGCGGAACCACTCGTCGGTCCACGAATAAATGATCGTCCCGGCCAAGCCGCCGCGCACCACGCTCTCGATATGCCAGGCGAGCATCTCCGCTTGCTCGTCCTCGCTGTGGCGGATGGTGTCCATGCCGAACTCGCCGAGGACAAGCGGACGGTCCTCCGCGAGGTTCTGCAAGCGCGCCAAGTAACGTTCGAAATCTTCACGCCGGTGCAGGTAGACGTTGAAGGTGAAAAAGTCCGCGTTCTGCGGCAGCAAGTATTCGGTCGGGGGAAAACTGGCGTAGGAACAAAGCACGCCCGGGTCGGTGCGCTTGGCCAGGTAGATGAGATGCTCGACGAATTCGGTCACGCGGTGCGGACCCAGCCAGCGCACCATGTGGCTGGGGATTTCGTTGCCCACGAGGTAGCCGAAAATAGCCGGGTGACCTTTGTGTTCGGCCACGGCGGCAACCACGGATTTCTCGATCTCGCGGCGGATTTTCCGGTCGTTGAGAAATTCGACATGCTCGGCCCACGGGATCGAGATGAGGCAGCGGATCCCGTGCTCGGCACAGGCGTCGAGGAACCAGCGCGGCGGGACGTAATAGATGCGGACGAGGTTGATCCCCGCGGTGCGCATGACCGCGAGATCGGCGCGTGCTTTTTCCGGCGTGCCGAAATGGTGTCCGTCGGCATCGGGCGCGAACGGACCGTAGGTGACGCCTTGGACGAAAAACTTGCGGTCGCCTTCGTGGAAAAACTTCGCTTGGACCCGGACGGGCGCGGTGAAACTCACGCCGCTTCAGCTAGGCCAAGCCGCGCCTCTTGTCGAGAGGATCGCGGGATTGACCGCCCCCGCGACGGGAGTCAGGGTTCCCGTAGGTCATGAATATCGCCATCGCCTTGGCCCAATTCGTCATGCTGGCCCTCGCCACCATGGCGTCACACATTCTCGTCAATTCCGGCTCGGTCAGTTCGCCTCCCGCCACGTGGTCCGATGCGATCGCGACCTTCATCTCGCACCAAGGTCTCTGGCTGCTCGCCATCCCGGCCGTCTGGCTTTTCTTTGCCGGCTGGTGCGGAAAGACAAAAGGCGCCTTGGCCAACCTCGCCCAGCCCATCGGTGTCGCCTTGGCCGTGGCGATCCTCGTCACAATCGTCCTCGTGCTGGTGTTCTAGGTGGATCGCGCCGTCCCGGCGCGATTTCCTGACTTGGTAGGGCCCGCTGGCTCAGCCGTCCCTACCGACAGAAAAAATGCAAAGACGGACCGCAGCAATCAACCCTTCAACCCCGCGCTGATCAATACCGCGGGTGAGGTCGGCCCGCTCGGCAGGCTGTCTGCAGGTTCAATCGAAACCGCGAACCCCTGCATCGAACTGAT
>CAYQMP010000124.1:0-5653 GCA_964418615.1 uncultured Chthoniobacter sp.
GCTTTGGCAGAGCTCACGCAAGCCGGACAAGTCGAGTTCAGGATTCCGCATCAGCAATTCGAGCACATCGGCTCGGGATTTGGTGCCGCCGGCATAAAGCTTGAGGGCAATCAGGTGTGGCAGAGGGACCAGCTTGAGAGCGCTGCCGGGACGAGCGGTCAGTCGTGATTCGCGCAAAGCATCTTCGATGACCGCGGGAAACTTGTCCGCGTAGCTGATGATCTGGATCAAACCGAAGGAGCCCTCGATATCGATCACGCCGCCCAAGGGATCATCGGCATCGGCTTCGTGCAACTCGGCTTGGTATCCCCTCTTGCGGAGCGAGTCTGTGAGTTCGCGCAGCTTCTTCACATTGGCATTGACGCCCAGATCGAGGTCTTCGGTCTGCCGCACGTAGCGGTGGGCCGCCAGCGCCACGGCACCGATGACAACGGCATCGAGTTGGTGCGTGTGCAAGCAGTGGAGGATGTCCTCCGCCGCCCGCAAGATGGCATCGGCGTCTTCCACCGGGTCAGCGGGTGCGGGCGGTGGGTTGTAACCACGCGAAGCGGCGGCTCATGGTGAGAGCGGTGCGGATGCGTTCCTCGACCGTCATCCGTTCGACGCGGCGCATTTCCGCGCGCCGTGAGGCTGCTGCCGAACGACTGTGCCTCTGCGGTGTCAAGTATGCCGGGGGCGGATCTTCATTCGCCATGCCTCTGTTTAAGTCTCACCAACGCGGTGGTCAATGATCGGAGGCACCGAACGTTTGGTGTTCTGCTTTATGCTTGGGGCGCGCTATCGGCCGCTGCGACCAGGCGCGGCTGGGCCAGCAGCCCCTACCAAGGGATCTGAAAAGTCCAATAGCAAGGTGACGTTGGTATGACTCTGCAGCCTGCTTTTTCCACAGTTCCAAAGTATCGAGGCCATCCTCTGGGCCGCTCGGGCGCCTCGTTAGGTTCCTCAAGCAGCTCGGGAAATCGGTCGCCGAAGATCCGGCGTGCTTTGCCGGGGTCGGTGCCTGGCGTCATTATTTCAACGTTGATTGTCCGCGACCGGCAGATCGAGAAAGAGTTGCGGGAAGAAGAAGTCGTGGGTTTTGGCGGGGAAGGCGATGCGGAGGGGGCCTTTGGGGCTCGGGGTGGTGAAGTAGCCTTCGTCGAGACCGCGCTTGATGAGGCGGGCGGCGAGGGTGGCGCCTTTGCCGGTGATGTCCTGCACGCGGGTGCGGGAAATTTCGCCTTCATCGACGAGCGCGCGGACGATGCGCATGAGGGGTTCACGTTCACGGCGGAGCGCGAGGGCTTCGAATTGGAAGTAGCGCTCCACGCGGGTGCGCAGGGTGGGAAGGTCGAGCAGTCCGCCCATGAAACGGATCTGGTCCAGCACGGTCTCGAGGAAGAAAACACAGAAGGCAGCGAGGGCGGCGTCGGAAAGGTTGCCGCGTCCGTCGAGGTCGCCGCGTCGCGGATGGTCGGCCGCATCGAGCGCGGCGTAGTAACTCTCGCGATGGCGGGCCAAGCCGCGCGAGAGGGTCCACAATCCGTGTCCGTCCGCCCCGTGCCGGATGAGCAAGGCGTGCGAGTGCAGGCGGGCGACGCGTCCGTTGCCATCGCCAAACGGATGGATCCAGGCGAGCCGATGGTGCGCGGCGGCGATGGCAACGAGGCGATCGGTGGAACGGATGGATGGATCGGCGTAGAATGTCCCGAAGCGCGCGAGAAACTCGGGCAATGCGGCGAAGTCGGGCGGTGTGTGGCGTCCGACATCGACCATGAAATCGCGGAGTTGTCCGGGTGTGATGCGGTAGGTGCGCCCGCTTTTGGTTCGAGCCTCATGCAGTTCGGCGGGGAGGCGTTCATAGAATTCGCGATGGAGCCAGCAAAGGAACGCGGGGTCATAGACATCGATGGTCGGGTCGGCGAGGCGTTCCTCCATGAGTTTCTCCACGGCGAGGTGGGCGAGGCCGAGTTGCTGGTTGTGCCGGCGGGTTTGGTCGCGCGAGAAGTCGCGGCGCAGGGCGCGCTCGATGTCGCGCGGGGTGGTTTTGTGGCCTTCGATGAGATTCGAGTAGTAGCAATTCATCTCGCGGACCAAATCCGCCGCGGCCCGGAGGACGTGCGGCGAGTGGACCTGGCCGGTGAGGCGGCCAGACTCGCGCAGGATGTCGCAGGTGAGTTCGGAGAGACGCCCGGCCCGGGCCGAAGGCAGGAGGGGTTCCATGGCGCTGGGATGTCGGTAGACGTCCATTTTGTGAAGATCTATGTGAAGATCTTAGAGAATACGCAAGTAATTGAAAGACAGAATACTAAGATGGAATATAGCCTTGGATACCATCGCTTTGTGAAGATGTAAATGAAGATCCTGGTTGTTGGGGAAAACCCATCCCACGCCGCGGGTCATGCTTCCCGGAGTGTGGCGGCACGGATGGCAGCCATGGACCCCGCGACCTTCGACCAGTTGCTGATCGAACGGAGGATTCCGGCTTATGACGAGGAGCGCTGGGGCGAGGACTTGGAGACGCTGCGTCACGTGACTTTGTTACCATAAAAAATACCATTTTGGTATGACTACTACCATCGATGCCGCAGGGCGTTTGGTCATTCCCAAGCGCCTCCGTGATGCTTTCAACCTTGGTCCGGGCGTGGAGATTGATATCGAGACGCGCGCCGATGGACTCCACCTTCGTCCGGCCGGACAGGGCACACGTTTGGTGAGCAAGAGCGGATTTCTCGTCCACGCAGGTTCCGGCACGGTTGATCTCGACGTGTCGGGGTTCATCAAGCGCCAGCGCGAGGGTCGTGTCGCCGGCATCGCGCGCCAGCCGTGAAGGTTTATTTCGACACCTCCGTGCTCATCGCCGCGTTCGTTGAGCAACTCCCGCACCATGAAGCGGCGCTGGCCTGCCTGGCCTCCGCTTGCCGCGGTCAAGAGGCCATCACATCCACCCACAGCTTGGCCGAAGCTTATGCAATGCTCACCGCGCTGCCGTTGCCGCGCCGCATCCAGCCTGCCGAAGCCCGTTTGATTGTGACCGAAAGCGTGCTGAAAAAGCTCACAGTCCTCCCGCTTTCCGCGCGTGTCTACGAACGCGCCATGGCTCGGGTGGCGGACCGCGGGCTGGCCAGCGGCGTGATTTATGACGCTCTGCACCTGCAGTGCGCCGAAGGTGCCAGCTGCCGCCGTCTCTACACCTGCAACCTCGGCGACTTCCAGCGCCTCCAACCGCAAGGCGTCACCCTTCTCGCGCCGTGAGGAAAAGAAGTGACGTTTGGCGCGTGACGACCTCTTCTCCGAACGGGCTCCGATCCTTGGAGAGAACGGTTTTCACTGCGAGCCGCGAGCGACCGCGCACCCGTTATCACCTTCGTTCCCCGCGCCCGTAAAAATCGGTTGCCCCGGGGGTATTTCGCGCCGAGGGTAGGCGCTGTTGTCATTGTTTTTGGTGTGCCGGCCGCGGACCTCCAATTGTGACAGCGCCGGGTAGAAACCTTCGGTGTTGGTCGCGGCCGGAGAAAACACGCCCGTGACACGCCCACTCACTTTCCGCGCCGCGCGTTCGCGCCGGCTGTCCCGTTACTTCGTTGCCCTGCTCTCGCTCATCGCGTTGATGTCATCGCTTGCTCCGAGAGCTTACGCGATCACCAACACGTGGACAGGCCAAGGTGCCTCGACCAACGGCAACTGGTCCGCTGCGACGAACTGGGGCGGCACTGCTCCGGACGGCACCGACAACATCATCTTTACCGGCACCACGGGTTTGACCAATACGAACAACCTCGCGGTTAACGGCAGGGCCAACGTCAACATCAACCTCCTCTTCGCGACCAACGCCGGGGCATTTGTTCTCAATGGCACCAATGCCACCGCCTCGGCCTTGATTCTCACCGGGCCCGGAGTGCTGACCAATCTTTCGACCAACGTCCAGACGATCAACTTCGGCCTGACCTTCCAGACAGCCACGGCCAATATCGACACGGCCTCCAACAGCGTCATCCTCAACGGGATCATCGCCGGAACGAATATCACCAAGGCCGGCGCGGCCACCCTCTTCCTCAACGGCGCCAACATTTTCACCGGCATTGTCACGAACAACGCCGGGGCCATCCGCGTGGGCAACGACAGCGGTCTGGGCACGACCAACAGCGGCACGGTGATCGTGAGCGGCGCGGCCGTGGAGCTGACGACGAACAGTGCCGGCGGCAACCTCAGCATCGGAGCCGAGTCCCTCTCCTTGGCGGGCACGGGCATCAGTTCCGGCGGCGCCTTGCGCAACATCACGGGATCGAACACCTACGGCGGCTTGATCACCCTGACCAATGCCACCCGCATCAATGCGGATGCCGGAACTCTGAATCTCGCCAATACCGGGACGATCACCGGTGCGACCTTCGGCCTGACTTTCGGTGGCGCGGGCAACATCACGGTGGCAAGCATCATCGGCACAACGACGGGCACGCTGACCAAAGATGGTGCAGGCACCTTGATTCTCAACGGCGTGAACACCTACGGCGGCACGACGACGGTCGGCGGCGGCACGCTCCAGGTGACGAACCTGGCCAACGCGAGCGTGAATAGCGCGATCGGCACGAACGCGACGATCATTCTGACCAACGGCGGCACGCTGGACTATGCCGGCACGACCAACTCGTCGATGAACCGCGGGATCAATCTGGCTTCGGGCAATGGCGGGATCGGCGTTTCCAATGCCGCGGTCGCCCTGACCTACACGGGCGTGATCAGCAACAGCGGCACGATGGTCAAGAGCGGAGCGGGTACCTTGATCCTTGGCGCCTCCAACACCTACACCGGCGGCACGATGATCAGCGCGGGCACGCTCTCGATCGGGGCCGGAGGGTCGATCCAAGGGGATGTGAGCAACGGAGCCTCGCTGGTCTTTGATCCTTCGGGCGCCTCGGTCTTCCTCTTCTCGGGAAACATCACCAATACGAGCAGCAACTCCATCATCTCGGTGGTCAGCGGCAGTCTCCAAGCGGGGGATGGTGTCGGAAGCAACAGCATCGTCGGATTCACGGGAGCAGCCGGCGCGTCAGGGCCGGAATTCCCATTTGGCATCTCGGGAGGACCGGGAGGAAATGGCGGCACGGCTCTGACCATGGCAAGCGGAGCGAACCTTTTTAACAACATTGCTTCCATCTTCAGCGGTGGCGCCGGCGGCAACGGTGGCACTGGCGGCCACGGTGGTTACAACTATGGATTGGCCGGCAATGGCGGCGCAGGCGGCGTCGGCGGAGTCGGGGTGAGTTTTGCGTCGTCAGGAATATTGACCAGCAGTGGCGCCATCAATGGCGGGAATGGCGGCGCTGGTGGCCAAGGTGGCCCTGGCGGCGTTGCCGGCTATGCCTTTGACGGCCCTGGTGGCCAAGGCGGCGCAGGCGGCGTAGGCGGAGGCGGGGTAAGTTTTGTCTTGGCCGGAGCGTGGACCAACAGTGGCACGATCAATGGCGGCGCCGGCGGCAGCGGCATGGCGGGCGGTGACGCCCTTACGAGTCCGCAACTCAATGGCTATGGCGGCGATGGAGGGGTTGGCCGCGCCGGCGGAGTCGGGGTGAGTTTTGCGTCGTCAGGAATATTGATCAACACTGGCACCATCCTTGGTGGCAAGGGCGGCGTTGGTGGCAACGGCGGCGCAGGCGGAACCGGCGGCAGCTAT
>CAYQMP010000125.1:0-3433 GCA_964418615.1 uncultured Chthoniobacter sp.
GCGGTCAGGTTAGCAGCAGCCGGCACTGCAGTCGCAGGGGCAGCAGGCGCCGCCGCAGTCGCTGCAGGTGCAGGGAGCCGCGGCCGTGGCCGTGAAGGCCAAGGCGGTGACCGCCAGAAGTGCGAAGATGAATTTTTTCATTTTTTGAATCTCCGTTGAGGTTTCGTTCCAATGATCTTCCGCCAGCAGGGACGGAAGCCGACGCCGGGTGAGCCCTCAGGCTCGCGGCGGGGGAACGGGCGGACGCTGGGTCCGCTCGGAGCAGGTGTCATCTGTGAGGCAACCCCCGAGTGAGCCGGCGGGGGCTGTGAGGACGAGAGGTTGGCCTGCGGCCGGAATCAGGACGGGCGCCGCGACCGGTGAGTGACAGGAAATTGGAGGGCAGGGGCAGGCGGTGGCGCAGCAGTCGTCCGAAGTCTCGCAGCATGCGGCAGCACAAGCCTCGGCCGTAGGCAGAGGTTGCACCGCTGCGGGCGCCAGCGGAGCCGCGGCCAAGGAGGCGAGCAGGGCTAGGAGGGCGACTGCTTTCACAGATTCAAAAATAGCGCGGGGTGGGGCGGTGTCAATCGGTGTGCGGCTCGCATGGGACGCTTGCCTTCCAAGGAAGGTGGATCGCGCCGTCCCGGCGCGATGTTCTGGAAAAATCGCGATTGGGACATCGCGATCCACCTTTCAGCGGAGGAAGAGCCACGCCACCAAAGCCAGCAACGGGGCGAGGATGAGGAGGCTGTAGCGGATGATGTATTCGAAGAAGGACGGAGTGCGGACTTTGGAGCGTTCGCAGATGGACTTGACCATGAAATTGGGCCCGTTCCCGATATAAGTGGCCGCGCCGAAGAAGACGGCGCCGAGCGAAATGGCGGCCAGCGTGATGGCATGCTGCGCGGAGAAGAGGGCGACGTCCGCCTCGCTCTTCAGGCTCAAGCTTTGCTGGCCGAGCGCGGCGGCCAGGAAGGTGAGATAGGTCGGTGCGTTGTCCAGGCAAGAGGAGAGCAGTCCGGTCACGGCATAAAATTCGACCGGCGTGGAAATGCCGAGTTTGTCCGCGTGGAGCTGCAGGTAATCGAGCGCGGGCACCATCGTTCCGAAAATGCCGAAAAAGAGCCAGGCCACTTCCTTGATCGGATGGAAATCGAAGTGGTTCGATTCGTGCACTGATTTCGGCGTGAAGTTCCACGAAGCGAGTGCGGCGCCGACCATGAGGACTTCGCGCCATGGCGAGGCGAGAAAAACGGCGCCCAAGATGAGAGCGATGAAGAGAAAGTTGCGTTTGCCGTCGACAGCGAATTTCTCGTAGCCCGTCTCCATCTCGCGCACCACCTCGGGCGCGCGGGCGAAATTGATCCGGTCGAACACGTAAAAAGTGGCGAGCAGCGCCACGAGGAGGAAGGTCCACGCCGGCCAGAGATTTTCCACCGACCAGAAAAACGGGACGCCTTTCAAGTAGCCGAGAAAAAGCGGCGGGTCCCCGATCGGGGTGAGAGCGCCGCCCGCGTTGCTCACGATGAAAATGAAGAAGACGACATGGAAGGCGGTGACGCGGTATTTGTTCATGCGGATCCACGGGCGGATCATGAGCATGGACGCCCCGGTCGTGCCGATGAAGTTGGCCAGCACGGCGCCGGTCGCGAGGTAAAGCGTGTTGCGCAGCGGGGTGGACTCGCCGCGCACGCGGATGTGGATGCCGCCGGCCACGATGAACAGCGAGCCGATGAGCGCGATGAAGCTGACATATTCGTGGGCGATCTCGAGCATGTGCGCGCCGTCGTGGAGAAAGAGGACGTAGTAACCGGCGGTGAAAAGGCCGAGTCCGACGGCCAGTTTGGCGTAGTGCTTTTCCCACCAGTGCGCGTGGATGAAAGGCATCAGCGCGATGGCCAGCAGCATGACGACGAAAGGAATGATCATCCACGGGCTTGGCGCGCTGGTGGCGCTCGCGAGCGGGAGAACGGCTGCAGGCACGTGGCGGTTCTCGCCGATGGCCGCCGGCAAGCAAGAGGAATTGCGGGACGATGTCCGGTGATCCTTGACTTGGCATGGAACTTGCCTGCCAATTCCTCTTTTCCCGATCTCCGGGAGGACCGCCCTACATGCCCACACTCCTTGTCAGCACCATCGCCGCTGTTTTTGCCGCCGCGTGCCTCGCGCCCTGGCTGCACCGGCGTTTGGGCGACCGTTGCGGGCTGGTCCTTAGTCTGGTGCCGCTGGCTGCCACGGCCATTTACGGAATGATGATCCCGGGCGTGGCTGCGGGGCAGCCCGTGGTCTGGCAGCACGCGTGGGTGCCGGCGCTGGGCATCAATCTGGACTTCCGCGCCGACGGGCTGAGCCTGCTCTTCCTCCTGCTCATCGCCATGATCGGGACCTATGTCACGTGGTATGCGGCGGGCTATCTGGCGGGCAAAAAGGATCTCGGGAAATTCTATCTCTACCTCTTCGGTTTCATGGGCTCGATGCTCGGCGTGGTCAGTGCCGATCACCTCGTGCTGCTCTTCATTTTCTGGGAGCTGACCAGCATTTCGTCCTACCTGCTCATCGGCTACTACCACAACGAAGCGAAGTCGCGTGCCGCGGCCCTGCAGGCCTTGCTCGTCACGGGTGCGGGCGGACTCTGCATGTTGGCGGGCATCATCCTGCTCGGACGCACGGCTGGAACTTTCCGCATCTCCGAGCTCCTCGCCATGGATCCGGCGGCGCTCGTCGCGCAACCCGGCTTCGCCACGATTCTCGTCCTGATTCTGCTCGGCGCCTTCACCAAGTCGGCCCAGTTCCCGTTCCATTTCTGGTTGCCCAACGCGATGGAAGCGCCGGCGCCGGTCAGTGCGTATTTGCACTCGGCTACCATGGTGAAAGCGGGCGTCTTTCTCCTCGCGCGACTGCATCCGCTTTTGTCGGCCAGTCCGCTCTGGGTGCCGATCGTCGCGCCGGTCGGGGCGCTGACCATGATGACCGGTGTCTTCCTGGCCCTCGGTCAAAACGACCTCAAAAAAATCCTCGCTTACACCACGGTCGCGGTGCTCGGCACGCTGACCATGCTGCTCGGTATCGGCACGGAGTTGGCGGTCAAAGCGGCGCTGGCCTACCTGCTGGCCCACGCGCTCTACAAAGCCGCGCTCTTCATGACCGCCGGCACGGTCGACCACGAAACCGGCACGCGCGATCCCGATCATCTTGGCGGGTTGCGTCGTGCCATGCCCTTCACCGCAACGGCCGCATTGATCGCCGCGCTCTCCATGGCCGGGTTGCCTTTCCTCCTCGGCTTCGTGAGCAAAGAATACTTCTACAAAGCCCTCCTCGACGCCGACGGCCCGGGAGTCCTTTGGGAAGCGCTCGGTGTCACGGCCAGCATCATGATGGTGGCCTTGGCCCTCACCGCGGGCATCAAACCATTCTGGGGTCGCCTCAAGCACACGCCCAAGCATCCGCACGAAGC
>CAYQMP010000125.1:3533-5623 GCA_964418615.1 uncultured Chthoniobacter sp.
ACCGTGACGGTCTGCGCGCTGATCATCGCCGGTGCGCTGTTCGCCTGCTTCAGCCAATCGCGCTTCAATGCCATCCTCGCCCTCGGTGTGGTCGGTCTCGGTGTGGCCATGATTTATTTCATGTTCAGTGCACCGGACCTTGCTATGACACAAGTGCTGGTCGAGACGCTGACCCTCGTCCTTTTCGTCCTCGCCTTCTACCGCCTGCCGGTCTTCAAGAATTATTCGCGCAAAGCGACCAAGTTGCGTGACGCGTTGGTGGCCGGCGCGGTCGGCACGGTGATGGCGACCGTGCTTCTGCTCGAGCTCGGCACAAAGCGTCCGGAAGAGCCTGTCTCGGCCTATATGGGCGAGAACAGCCTCGAGCTGGCCAATGGTCGCAATGTGGTCAACGTCATCCTCGTCGACTTCCGCGCCCTCGACACCTTGGGGGAAATTTCCGTGCTCGGCATCGCCGCACTCGGCGTCTGGGCCATGCTGCGGCTGCGTCCGGGCCGCGGCGGAAAGGAGGAGCGGTGAACAGCATCATCCTCGCCACGGTCAGCCGCCTGCTCACCGGACTTCTGCTCGTCTTCTCGGTGTTCCTTCTTCTGCGCGGACACAATCTACCCGGCGGCGGTTTCGCCGGCGGCCTCGTCGCAGCCAGCGCCTTCGTGCTGCATGCCTTGGCCACCGATTTCGCCTCCGCACGCCGACTCCTCGGTTTCGACCCGCGCACCATCATGGGCTTGGGTCTCGCCGTGGCCACGGCCAGCGGGATCGTCGCCTTTTTCAAAGGCGAACCCTTCCTCACCGGCATCTGGGACAAAACGCCTTTGCCCGTGGTGGGCAAGCTCGGCACGCCACTGGTTTTCGACACCGGGGTCTACTTGCTCGTCCTCGGGATGACGTGCCTCGTTGTTTTTACTTTGGGGGAGGACGACTGAAATGGAACTCCTCCTCGCTATCACCATCGGCGTCCTCTACGCCGCGTCGTTCTACCTCATCCTGCGCCGCTCCGTGGTGCGCGTGGTTTTGGGCATCGCCTTGCTCAGTCAGGCGGTCAATCTCCTCATCTTCACGGCCGGAGGCCTGCGCGAAGGCGTGTCCGCTTTCATCGGACCCGAGCAAACCGAACTCGCGGCAACGAGTGTCGATCCTTTGCCGCAGGCGCTGGTGCTGACCGCCATCGTGATCAGCTTCGGCGTGCTCGCTTTCACCCTGGCCATGGTTCATCGCGCCGACCAGAGCACCGGCACGGATGACATCAACGAACTGAAGAGCACCGACACCTGATGGATCCCGTCACGCTTTCCATTCTCGTGCCCTTGGTTACCGCGGTGCTCTGCGTGCTCGGATGGCGTTCGCTCGGACTGCAACGTTTTCTCGGCGTGGCCGGCATGGCGGTGCTGCTCGGCGTGGCGCTGTGGCTCATCGCGGCCACGGCGGGCGGGGAGATTCTTGTCGTGCGCTTCGGCGATTGGCCCGCGCCTTTCGGCATCGTCCTCGTGGGCGATCTGACCGCGGCCATCATGGTGCTGGTGTCAGCCATCATCGGTCTGGCGGTGGCGGTTTATTCGCTGGCCGACATCGATGCGGGTCGCACGCGCTACGGGTATTACGCGTTCCTCCATTTCATGATGCTCGGCGTGTGCGGGGCTTTCCTCACCGGCGACATGTTCAACATGTTCGTCTGGTTCGAGGTCATGCTGATCAGCTCGTTCGTCCTGATGAGCCTGGGTGGCGAGCGTCCGCAAATGGAAGGAGCGGTCAAATACGTCGTGCTCAACCTCATTTCCTCGAGCTTCTTCCTCGCGGCCTGCGGCATCCTTTACGGACAGACCGGAACGTTGAACATGGCCGACTTGGCCGTGCGGGCCCGCGAATACATGCAGCCCGAGTTACTCACCCTCACGGCCATGCTTTTCCTCGTCGCCTTCGGCTTGAAGGCGGCGGTCTTTCCACTCTTTTTCTGGCTCCCGGCGTCCTACCACACGCCGCCGGTCGCGGTGTCTGCGGTCTTCGCCGGTTTGCTAACCAAGGTCGGCGTCTACGCGCTGGTCCGCGTCTTCACCCTTATCTTCACCGCCGACCTCGTTCTCACCCACGGT
>CAYQMP010000126.1:0-5619 GCA_964418615.1 uncultured Chthoniobacter sp.
GTCCGCTGTGGCAGACTCGCGTTGTCTTGGCTGGTCTTCGGGTCGGTTTGTCGGTGGGCAGGCACGGGCGTCCCGCCCGTGTTGTCATTCTGAAAACGGGCGAGACGCCCGTTCCCCTTGATTTGGCAGAAGTCAAAAAAACTTCGGCACATCGGTAAGCCGTGTCGATCGGGAAGAGGGCGGACGAGCGAGCCGCTCGTTCCTACCCGTGGTCTCAGCCGGCGAGTTCTTCGGCGGGGTAGGTCCAGATTTCGCTGAGAGTGGGGTGGTAGTGGGGGATTTTGAGGAACTCGGTGGCGGTGGCGCGGTAGCGCATGGCGACGACGACTTCGTGGATGAGTTCGGAGGCGTGGGGACCGACCACGGCGCCGCCGAGGAGTTCGCCGGTTTGGCGCTCGGCGATGAGTTTGACGAAGCCGTCGGTCTTGCCGTGGACGATCGATTTGCCGTGGTCGTTGAACGGATAGGTGGCGGCGGCGAAGTCGAGGCCGAGTTCGGCGGCCTCGCGTTCGGTCAGCCCGACCATGGCGGCCTCGGGTTGGGTGAAAACGGCGAAAAGGCGGAGGCGGTAGTCGATGGTTTCGAACGGCTCGTTCTTGCCGCGGAGGAGGCGGGCGGCGTTGCGGGCGGCGATCTCGCCTTGCTCGATGGCGATGTGGACGATCTCGAGTTTGCCGGTCACATCGCCGGCTCCGAAGATGTGCGGCACGGAGGTTTGCTGGGTGTCGGATGTGGCCAGCGGGCGTCCGGGCGCGATGTCGAGTCCGGCGGAGGGCAGGTCGAGTCCGGCCGTGGCGGGGTCGCGTCCGAGGGCGAGGAGAATTTCATCGGCCTCGATCGTCTCTTCGCGGTCGTCATGCGCCACGCGGACCCATTTGCCGCGGGAGGAGATGCCGGCGCCGACGATGCGGCAACCGAGGATGAACTTGGTGCCGTGGCATTCCATGCCGCGCTGCACAGCATCGGCCACGTCGCGATCCATCGAGCTGAGGACTTGTTTGCTTCGCTGGATGACGGTGACCTTCGCGCCGAGGGCACTGTGGTAGTGGGCCATTTCCAAGGCGACGGGTCCGGCACCGAGGACAATGAGCGAGGCGGGCGGGCGCTCGTTCTCGAGGACGTCGTCGCTGGTCAGCGGCTGGGCTTCGGCCAGTCCGGGGATGTCGGGGTGGCGGATGACCGAACCGGTGGCGACGAGGATGGTTTCGGCACGGACGGTTTGTTCGCTGCCTCCGCGGAGGTGCACGTCGAGTTGCTTTGCGCCTGTGAATTTGGCGTGACCGCGGATGAGCTCGAATTTGCCGCTCTCCAATTGCCCGGCGCGGTATTTGGCGAATTCGGAAATGAGGCGGCGCTTGCGTTCGATGATTTTTGCCCCGTCGAAGCCGGCATTTTCGGCGTGCAGCCCGAACTCCGGGGCCTCGCGGATATCCTGCAGGCGGTTGGCCGATTCGATGAGGGTCTTGCTCGGCATGCATCCGCGGAGGATGCAAAGGCCGCCGAGATGTTCGGATCCGTCGATGACGGCGGTGCGCAGTCCTTCGTCCGCGGCGGTGCGTGCCGCGGCGTAACCGGCGCTGCCGCCTCCGACCACGACGAAATCGAAATTATTCATCGTTCACTTTGTAGACGCGGAAAAATCGGTTGGCGAACACAGGTTCGAGAAACGAAGGCACGTCGCGTCCGCGGGCCAAGCGGACGATGAGCGGTTGCGCCGGGGGTGGAACTCCGAGCAGTTCTGCGGATGTCATGATGATGCGCTCCGGATCGTCGGCCACCACGTATCCGACTTTGCGCAGGCGCAGTTGAGCGAGCGCCACCGCATCATCGTCCGACAGGAAAAAGCGCGCCGTGTCGACGGAACCGGGCAGGCTTTGGTGCGAGGTGCCGCCGACCATGGGTTGTCCGCTCAGGTGCGCCAAGGCCGGCGAAATCCACCACGGTGCGAGCACGCCGCCGCGCGGTTGCGTGGCGAGAAATGCGGCGGTTTGCTCGAGAAGGGCCGCCTCGACCGAACGTTCCTCTTGTTTTGCCCGGTCGGCTGGAGAGGGGAAGAGTCTGGCGTCCCACGCCCAAGCCACAGGCCAAAGGCTGGTGAGGAAAACGCTCCAGATGATCCAATTTTTGCGCAGGGGCGCGAGAATCCACGGCAGCGCGAGGCAGAAGACGGCGGCCTGCCACGGGTTCCAACGCGCCTGCCATCCCGTCAGGGCGGTGACGGCAACAAGCAGGACGAGAACGACCAAGGCGAGCGGGTCGCGGGTTTTGTAAAAATTCCATCCGAGCAGCAACGGTGCGGGGACGAGCAGCCATCCGGTCCAGGAGAACATGGACTGCGGCGAAGCGCCCTGCAGTTCGCCGAGAAGCGTCGCCCAGCGCGGGAAAAATTCCCGGACTGCGGGATCGGGCCATGGGTTGCGGAATCCTTCGAGGGCCCACGAGGCGACCGCGAGGCCCGCGGTGAGAAGAAGGGCGCGGCGCCAGACGAGTGGCCAACCCGACCGGCGCAGGACGAGTCCGCGGGCCAGTTCCTGCGCGGCGAGGAGGATGAGCGGTTCGAACCACGAGACCCAGAGGGCGAGTCCCCACGCGGCTCCGGAGGCCCAAGCCCAACCGGTCCGCCCGTTGCGAATGAAGGCGAAGTTCGAGGCGAGTGCGACCGTGGTGAGGGCCACAAGCAGCGACTGGTGGTCCGGACGTCCGAGCGCGAAGGCATGAGTGAGCGCCGGTGAAACAGCAAAGAGCAGCAACGCGGGCCAGCGCGGCCGCAGATCGAGGGCGCGCGACCAGAAAAAGAGAAAGCCGAGCGTGAAGAGTCCGAGGAGCGGGGAGATCCAAGCACCGGCCACGTCGAGTGGGCGGACAAAAACGCCGAGCGCGGCGATGAGATAATCCAATGGCGCCGTGGTGTGCGGGATGGTGCCGTCGGGATGGTTTTCGAAATGGTGAGTGCGGACGATGGTGCCGGGGTTTGCCGCGACCACGGCGGCGCGCTGCATGCGGCTGTGGCAGTCACCGTCGGCGTAGACGACAAGCATCCCGCCGTCGGACTTCGGCACGAAGACCTGAGCCCGGTTCCATGACGCGGCGGCGAGAAAGAGCAAAGCCAAGAGCGCTGCGCCAACCACTATCCGCGCTAATTTCCCCCCAGCATGCTTCACATGTCTCTCTATAGCGGCCGAGAGCAGTTCCGACGAACAGATTGAGACATTGACAAGTTCAACTTGAAGTGTCACTTTGGTCGTATGGAAACGATTTCCATGCTTGAGATACGGCGCAACGCCAAGGGACTGGTGGAGAGGTTGGGTCGCGGGGAAAGCTTCCGCATCACTTATCGCAACCGCACGGTGGGCGAACTTTTCCCTCCCAAGGCAAGCTACGAGATCCGCGCGGATGATCCGGTTTACCGCATTGCCGAGATGGCCGAGGATCTGGGCGGCGGCATGGACTCGCGAGAAATCGACCGGATTGTTTACGGACGGTGAAACCGGTTTTCATCGATACGATGGGCTGGTTCTGCCTGCTCGATCGCCGTCAGGCCAAACACGGGGAAGCCGCCATGTTGATGGCTGAATGCGCGAAGTTGCGCCGGCCGCTGGTCACGACCGACTATGTGGTGGACGAAACGGCTACTTTGCTTGTGGCGCGCCGGGCTTGCGGTCTGCTCGGGGAGTTTTTCGAGCTGATCGAGCAGTCGTCAGCTCTGACTTTGACGCCGGTTGGTCCGGGTCGGTTTCGGGAGGCATGCGGGTATCTGCTCAAACATCGCGACCAAGGCTACTCGTTTACCGACGTGACGAGCTTTATCGTCATGCGCGAACTGGAAATGTCGGACGCCTTGACCGATGACCGGCACTTCGAGCAAGCGGGGTTTCGCCGCTTGCTCTGACCGGCGGCTCGAGGAAACGGTCGCCCTCGCAGCGGGCGCGAGCCTTATGACCCGAAAAGCTGGAAAAAAGACTGGAGCGGGGCGTGTGACGGGGTAGCTTTACCGGACGCGCCGGCTTATCCGGACGCACCCCGGACAAGCACGATTTTTATGGCGTCAAAAGCGAAGGAAAACGAGGAAGCGAAAGCAGCGAAAGGCGCGGAATACGGCGCCGCCCAGATCGATAAGCTCGAAGGTCTGGAGGCCGTGCGCAAGCGGCCGGGGATGTATATCGGTTACACCGACGAACGCGGTCTGCACCATTGCGTTTACGAGGTGCTCGACAACTCGATCGACGAGCATCTCGCCGGCTTCTGCACGCACATCGATGTGATCATCCACGCGGACGGCTCGTGCTCCATCCGCGACAACGGCCGCGGCATCCCGGTCGACATGCATCCGAAGTGGAAGATCCCGGCCATCGAGTTGGTCCTGACCAACCTCCACGCCGGCGGCAAATTCGGACAGGGCGCCTACAAATTCAGCGGCGGCCTGCACGGCGTCGGCGCGAAGTGCGTCAATGCGCTTTCCGAGTGGTTCAAAGCCGAGGTCTACCGCGACGGCAAGGTCTACTTCATGTCCTTCGCCCGCGGCAAAACGACGCAGCAGCTCAAGGTCCTCAGCGAGCTGAAGAACAAGAAGCAGACCGGCACGCAGATCACCTTTTTGCCGGACAGCGAGATTTTCACCACGACGGAATTCGTCTTCGAGCGCCTCGGTGCGCGCCTTCGCGAACTGGCCTTCCTCAACAGCGGTCTGGAGATCCGACTGGTCGACGAGCGCGTCGAGGGCGATCCGAAGAAAAACATTTTCCTCTACAAGCTCGGCATCGAGGAATTCGTCAAGGAACTGGGCGAAAGCAAATCGGTCATCCACCCGAAGGTCGTCAAACTGACCGGCGCGCGGAAGACCAAGATGAAGAACAAGGACGGCGAGGACATCGAGGAAGACGTCTTTGTCGATTGCGTGCTGCAATACAACGACAGCTACAGCGACCAGATCCTCTGCTTCACCAACTCGATCCCGAATCCGGACGGCGGCACGCACATGACGGGGTTCCGTTCGGCATTGACGCGCGCGATCAACCAGTATTCCAAGGCCAACAACCTGGCGAAGGACAAGGACCCCGCCATCACCGGCGACGACGTGCGCGAGGGTCTCATCTGCGTGCTCAGCCTCAAGCACCCCGACCCGAAGTTCGAGAGCCAGACCAAGGTCAAATTGGTCAATCCCGAGGTCGACGGCATCGTCAGCTCGATCGTCTACGAAGGCCTGATGGATTTCTTCGAGACGAACCCGCCCGTCGCGAAAAAGATTTTCGAGAAAGCGATCACCGCGGCCCGCGCCCGTGAGGCGGCCCGCAAGGCCCGCGAGACGGTGCGCAAAAGCGCGCTGACCGGCGGCGGTTTGCCCGGCAAGTTGGCCGACTGTTCGGAGCGTGACCCGTCGCTGACCGAACTGTTCATTGTCGAGGGCGACTCGGCCGGCGGCTCGGCCAAGCAGGGGCGCGACCGCCGTTTCCAAGCCATCCTCCCGATCCGCGGCAAGCTGATCAACGTGGAGAAGGCGCGCTTGGACAAGGTGCTCCAGAACACCGAGATCCAGACCATGATCACGGCGGTCGGCACCGGCATCGGCGACGGCGAGCAGGAAGGCGCGTTCAACTTCGAGAAGCTGCGCTACGGCCGGAT
>CAYQMP010000127.1:0-5579 GCA_964418615.1 uncultured Chthoniobacter sp.
CCTTGCCCACGTAGATCACGCGGTTCAACCGGTCCCGCATCAGATAGACCCCCGGCTTGTGCGGCACCTCGTGCAGGCGCGCGCGCAGGTCGGGTCGTTCTTTGGCAGCCGGCATGATGCGCAATATACCCGCGCCCTTCGCGCGCGCCATCCTTGCATCGGGGTAGCGGACCGCTAATCTGCCGACGTGAAACGCGCCGTAGCCTTTGCCGCCCTGCTCGGCCCCGCCGCCGTGGCCCGCGCGCAGGACGCCGCCCCGCCGATCCGCCCCGAAGCCACCCTCTGGGAGGTCGTTGTTTCCGGCGGTCCGGTCATGATTCCCCTCGGCATCCTTTCGGTCATCGCCGTCATGCTGGTGCTCATCTACCTGTTCACCCTGCGTCGCGGCGCGGTCGTGACAAAACGCTACATGACCACGGCCGACGCCCTGCTGCGCAAGCGGGATTATCTCGGGCTCCTCGCCATCTCCAACCGCCACCGCGAAGCCGTGGCCCGCATCATGCAGCGCACGCTCGACTTCCTCACCCAGCACCCCGGCGCCACCTTCGCCGAAGCGCGCGAAATCGCCGAAACCGAAGGCACGCGCCAAGCCGCCGCCCTCAACCAACGCATTGCTTACCTCGCCGACATTGGCACCATCGCGCCGATGCTCGGACTCTTCGGCACCGTTCTCGGCATGATCAAATCCTTCAGCGTCGTGGCCAGCGACATCGTCGCCTCCCGCCCGATCATGCTGGCCGAAGGCGTCAGCGAGGCGCTCGTCACCACGGCAGCCGGACTCCTCATTGGCATCCCGGCCATGGCGGCCTACGCCTTTTTCCGCGGACGGGTCCAGTCGCTCATCGCCGAACTTGAAGCCGCCTCCACCCAACTGATCGCTCTTCTGGCGGTGGCTGCTACCAAAAAACACTGACAATTTCTGGGTGCCCTCCGCGGGGACCTGCGCTAATATTCCTCCGATGCGCTTCCTCCCTCTGACCTCGGGGCTCTGTCTCCTCCTCGCCGCTTGCGCCACACCGGAGAACCGCCGCGAATTGACCGGTCCTTACTACCCCTACAAACCGATTCCTTACGAGGCCCCCACGCCGGGAGAGCCTTATACCTCACCGAACGAGACCACCGTGTGGTATGGGCCGGACACCTTGAAGCGGATCACCGGGCGTTGGGGCATGGGCGGACACCTTCCCGACCTGAATTACCCCAACACGCCTTTCGGCACCGAGCAACGGATCATCAGCCGCATCAACCCCAAGGGACTGCGTGCGCAGGAAATCGCCGACCGCGAACTCGGCCGGACTTACGCGGTGGCCGCGGCTCCGCGCGTCAAATAAGCAGCCAGCGCCGCCAGCGCGCGGCCACGGTGACTCAGCGCGTGCTTCTGCGCGCCGGTCATTTCGGCAAACGTCCGGCAACTTCCCTCCGGCACGAAGAGCGGATCGTATCCAAACCCGCCCGAACCGCGTTCAACCGGCGTGATCACGCCTTCAATCGTGCCGTGAAAAACCTGCACCACTTCGCCGCGTTTGGCCAAAGCCAGCACGCAGTGGAATCTTCCGCTGCGCTCCTTCCCGCGCACCTCGCGCAACTTTTCGATGAGCAGCGCGCGGTTGGCCGCCATGTCCGCATTCTCCCCGGCAAACCGCGCCGAGCGAACGCCCGGCGCCCCGCCCAACGCGTCCACCTCGAGCCCCGAGTCGTCGGCCAGCACCCACCCGTCGTAGTGCGCCGAACCCGCCAGCGCCTTGAGCCGGGCATTCTCCTCGAAAGTCGCCCCCGTCTCCTCGACCTCGGGCAAATCCGGCCGTGCCGTGAGGTCCTCCACCTCCCAGCCATGGCCCAAAATTTCCCGCACCTCGCGCGTTTTGTTCGCGTTGCGCGTGGCCAGCAGCAGGCGTTGCTTTGACACATTGTTCATTCCCGGCAAAATGCGCGGTTCCGCCGCCCCATGTCGAGCCAACGCAAACAATACCCCTTCCCGCAATTCGAGCCCAAGTGGCAGGAACGCTGGGCCGAAACGCACGCTTACCGCACACCGAACCCCGGCGAACCCGGCTTCGACCCGGCCAAGCCGAAATACTACGTCCTCGACATGTTCCCCTACCCGAGCGGCGAGGGACTGCACGTGGGACACCCCGAGGGCTACACCGCGACCGACATCCTCGCCCGCTGGCACCGCATGCGCGGGTTCAATGTCCTCCACCCCATGGGTTGGGATGCGTTCGGACTCCCCGCCGAGCAATACGCGGTCAAAACCGGACAGCACCCCGCCATCACCACGGCGAAAAACGTCGAACGCTTCAAACAGCAACTCGACCGCATCGGCTTCAGCTACGACTGGTCGCGCGAGGTCAACACCACCGCGCCGGATTACGTGCGTTGGACCCAGTGGATTTTTCTGCAGATCTACAACTCGTGGTTCAACCCGGCGACCAACCGCGCCGAGCCGATCTCCACCTACAAAGGCGATGACCCGGACAACGTCCGCCTCGCCTACGTCGCCGAAATGCCGGTCAACTGGTGCCCCGAACTCGGCACCGTCCTGGCCAACGAGGAAGTCGTCGACGGCAAAAGCGAAGTCGGCGGATTCCCCGTCGAACGCCGCCCCATGCGCCAATGGATGTTGCGCATCACCGCATTCGCCGAACGTCTCCTGTCCGGACTCGACACCCTCGACTGGCCCGAGTCGATCAAGCTGCTGCAGAAAAATTGGATCGGACGCTCCGAAGGCGCCTTCGTCGATTTCACCCTCGAAACCGGCGATAGACTCACCGTCTACACCACCCGCCCCGACACCCTCTTCGGCGCGACCTACATGGTCCTCGCCCCCGAGCATCCGCTCGTCGCGGCCATCACGACACCGGACCAACGCAGCGCCGTCGACGCCTACATCAAAGCCGCCGCCACCAAATCCGAACGCGACCGCCAGGACGCCTCGAAGGAAAAGACCGGCGTCTTCACCGGCGCCTATGCCGTAAATCCCGTCAACAACGAGCGCATCCCCGTCTGGATCGCCGACTACGTCCTCATGGGCTACGGCACCGGCGCCATCATGGCCGTCCCCGCCCACGACGAACGCGACCACGAATTCGCCCGAAAGTTCGACCTGCCGATCATCGAAGTCGTGCGGCCCAGCGCGCAGGAAACCCAAGCAGGGGGCACGGGCGTCCCGCCCGTCACGACCCCATCCACACCCTTCTTCGAACCTCATCAAGAAGTCAGCATCCACGAGCGCAATCTCCCGCACTGGCAACAAGGCAGCAAACACTACTTCGTTACGTGGCGCCTCGCCGACAGCCTCCCCGCAAACCTGCTCCAGACTTGGCGAAGCGAAGCCGAAGCTTGGCGATCCGCGCGACCTCAACCTCTGAACGACGCCGACCTCGCCGAGTACCATCGACTCTTCTCCGACCGGATCGAAAACGAACTCGATGCCGGACGGGGCGAATGCATCCTGCGCGAACCTGCTCTTGCCACCATCGTCGCTCAAGCCATGCGCCACTTCGACGGCCAGCGCTACAACATCGTCTCGTTCGTCATCATGCCCAACCATGTGCACGTTCTTTTCCGCCTGGGCGAAAGCGAAGACCTCGCCAAAACCATCCACAGTTGGAAAAGCTTCACCGCACACGAA
Source organism: uncultured Chthoniobacter sp. (assembly GCA_964418615.1). Taxonomy (GTDB): domain Bacteria; phylum Verrucomicrobiota; class Verrucomicrobiia; order Chthoniobacterales; family JACTMZ01; genus JACTMZ01. Next base: position 3,632 of record CAYQMP010000127.1, read on the forward strand.
ATCAATAAATCACGCGGCACCAACGGACCGGTCTGGCAGGATGAATACTTCGACCGCATTGTCCGCGACGAGGATCACCTGCGAAAGCTGCTCAACTACATCGAGCGCAATCCCGACAAGGCAGGCCTGAAAGGCATCAAGGTCTACACGGCCGAGACGGCCATGCCCCCTGCCCAATCCCCCGCAGCAACGTCTTCATCAGGGGGCAAGGGCCTCCCGCCCATCACGACCCAGTCCACACCCCATTCTTGCTTCACCGGGGAAGGCATCGCGGTGAATTCCTGCCTCCTCGACGGACTCCCCACCGCGGAAGCCAAACAAAAGATCACCGCATGGCTGGCCGAGCGCGACCTCGGCCGCGCGGCCGTGCAATACAAGTTGCGCGACTGGCTCTTCTCGCGTCAGCGCTACTGGGGCGAGCCGTTCCCCGTGGTTTGGGAAAACGGACGCCACCGCGCGCTCGATGAAGGCGAACTCCCCGTGCGCTTGCCCGAACTGGAAGACTTCAAGCCGACAGGAACCGCCGAGCCGCCGCTCTCCAAAGCAAAGGACTGGGTGCGTTACTCCGACACCGCCACGCGCGAGTTGAACACCATGCCGCAGTGGGCCGGTTCGTGCTGGTATTACCTGCGCTTCTGCGACCCGCGCAATGAATCGCGCTTCATCGGCGAGGAGGCCGCCCGCTATTGGCTCGGCGACGGACAACCCAAGCCCGGCGGCGTCGATCTCTACGTCGGCGGGACGGAACACGCCGTGCTCCACCTGCTCTATTCGCGCTTCTGGCACATGGTGTTGCATGACCTCGGACACCTCCCCACACCCGAACCATTCCAGCGCCTCGTGAACCAAGGCATCATTCTCGGGTCCGACGGACAAAAAATGTCCAAGAGCCGCGGCAATGTGGTCAATCCGGACGAAGTGATCGACGACTACGGCGCCGACGCCTTCCGGCTCTACGAAATGTTCATGGGTCCGCTCGAGCAGATGAAGCCGTGGAGCATGAAGGGTGTCGAAGGTGTTTACCGCTTCCTCGCCCGTGTCTGGCGACTGGCCATGACCGAAGACCAGGAAGGAAACTGGCAACTTTCCGGCGCTTTGGACGACATCGAGCCGACGCCTTCGCAACTTCGCGTCCTCCACGCCACGATCAAAAAAGTGACCGGCGACCTCGCCACCCTTTCCTTCAACACCGCCATCTCGCAGATGATGGTCTGCGTCAACGAACTGACCTCCGCCGAGAAACGCCCCGTCTCTGCCCTGCGCACGCTGCTCATCCTGCTCAGCCCCTTCGCCCCGCACATGGCCGAGGAACTTTGGGAGCAGCTCGGCAAAAAGTTTGCCGGTTTCGAAGGCAGCGCCCACGGGCAAACTTGGCCGGCCCACGACGAATCCCTCCTTGTCGAAAACGAGGTCGAAATCGTCCTGCAAATCAACGGCAAGGTCCGCGACAAAATGGTCGTGGCGAAGGACGCACCGCGCGAAGCCCTCGAATCCGCCGCCCGCGCCCACGAGAAATTCGCCGCGCAACTCGCCGGCAAAGAAATCGTCAAAGTCATCGCCGTTCCCGGCAAGCTGGTCAATTTCGTGGTCAAAGGCTGACCTGCCTCTTGGAAGGCGGCTGCCCCCGGCCGCCGCCGACCATTGACAAAATAGCCAAAATAGCTATTTTGTCCATATGAGCACCGAATACTCCTCAGCGCAGAACCCCGCCCCCCGCGTCCAAGAGCTCCCCACCATCACCGCCACCGAGCTCAAAAACGCCACGGCCGACGTCTTTGAGCAAGTCGCCGCCAAGCAAGCTGTGGCCATCACCCGCCACGAAAAACCGCGGGCCGTTCTTCTTTCCGTCGAGCAATACGAGGCCTTGACCGGACAGCGTCCGGACTGGTTGGACGCACTGCACGAAGAATACCGCGGCATGCTCGACCGCATGCAGGGCCCGGAACAA
>CAYQMP010000128.1:0-5566 GCA_964418615.1 uncultured Chthoniobacter sp.
CGTGCGAGCAGGCGCGCGGCAAGCAAACTCTCCCCCTCGGGGGTATTTGCCAGGCGGGACGGTTTCAGCCAAGCTTGGCCCCATACCTATGGACCGAATCACCGTGCGTGTTCCCGCGACGAGCGCCAACCTCGGACCGGGCTTCGATTGCCTTGGTGTGGCGCTCGATCTGCACAACCGTGTGACCGTCTCGAATGGCGGGCGGGCGGCGCCCGATGCCATGGTGGACAACGCCGCAGCCGCGTTTTTCGAAGCCTCTGGTGCGGCACACCGCGACTTCGCTTGGTCCATCGAGGGTGATATCCCCCGGTCTCGAGGACTCGGGAGCAGCGTCGCCGTGCGCCTGGGTATTTTGCACGGACTCAACCGCCTTTCCGGCTCGCCGCTCGGCGACGAGGATCTCTACCGCATTTGCGCCCGCTTGGAGGGGCACCCGGACAATGCCGCGCCGGCGGCTTTCGGCGGTTTCACTGCCGCACGGCCGGATGGCGTTTACTTCCGATGTGACATCGCTCCGGAGGTTCGCTTTGTCGTTCTTGTCCCTGATCAGGAGGTCGACACCGACTCTTCCCGCGTGCAACTGCCCCGCGAAATCCCGCATGCGGACGCCGTGAAAAACACGGCCCATGCGGCGATGATCACCGCCGCCTTCGCCTCCCGCCAATACGGACTGCTCCGGGGATCCATGGCCGACTGGCTGCACCAGCCCTTCCGCAGCAAAGGCGCGCCCCATTTGTTGCCTGCCATCGAAGCCGGTGTCGCTGCCGGGGCCCTCGGGGGCTATTTGAGCGGGTCCGGATCCGCCGTGGCCTGCCTTACCGCAGCGGATCCCGCGCCCGTTGCCGCCGCGATGCAAAACGTTCTCCCCTCCGCCCGCGTCCATGTGCTCGCGGCGGACAACCGCGGCGTGACGGTCGAAGACTGACCATGCGGGTCATCCTCGAAAGGTTCGAGCGCTACGCGGTCGACGTCATCCTCGAGCGGCGCGAAGGCGGACGCGCCAATGCCCTCAAATTCGTCCTCGGCGGATTCGCCCGGCTCTATGAACGCGCCGTGCAGACCCGTCTCGGCCTTTATCGCCGACGCCTCATTCGCGCCCAGGAACTAGGATGTCCCGTGGTCAGCATCGGCAACCTGACCGTCGGTGGCACCGGGAAAACACCGGTGGCGGAAATGCTCGCCCGGGAGCTGCAGAAACGCGGACGTCGTGTGGCCATCCTGAGCCGCGGTTACAAAAGCGTCCCCCGCCCGTTCATGCAGCGCCTGCGCAACAAGCTGTTCAAGCACCTTGATTTGTTCCCGCCGCGTATTGTCTCGGACGGACACAAAGTGCTCCTCGACTCCCGCCGCGCCGGTGACGAGCCGCACATGCTGGCCAAGAACCTGCCCGGGGTCTGCGTCTTGGTGGACAAAGACCGGGTCAAAAGCGGGCTCCATGCCCTCCGCCATTTCGACAGCGACCTGCTCCTCCTCGATGACGGCCTGCAATACCAACGCCTTCACCACCGCATCGACGTGGTCCTGGTCGACCGTCAGGCCCCCTTCGGCAACGAGCACCTCCTTCCCCGCGGAACCCTGCGAGAACCGCCCGGCAATCTGCGCCGGGCCTCCTACATCGTGGTGACAAAATGCGGCCCGGAGCCGGACCGAAAACTTCTCGCCCGCATCAGGCAACTCAACCGCACCGCCGCCATCATCGAGTGCAACCACGCCCCGCGGCATTGGGAGGACATCAAGACCGGTGAAAAATTCCCCCTCGACCATTTGCGCGGACGCCACGTCGGTGCGATGAGCGGCATCGCCCGTCCGGAGAGTTTCGAGGAGGGTGTGCGAGAACTCGGGGCCAACGTGGAGATCACCAAAGCCTTCGCCGACCACCATCGGTTCACGAAAAAGGAAATTCTCCGCTTCCTCGAATGGTGCGACCGCCGCTCACTCGATGCTTTGGTTACCACCGAAAAGGACGCCGTCCGCTTCCCCGATATCGACAACCCGCCGGTCCCCATGCTCTTCCTGCGCGTGGAGATCGAAATCCTCCGCGGCCGCGAACACTGGGAGGAATTGCTCGGCCGGCTGGCCGGTGAACCGCTCAAAAACGGCGGTGCCAAACGTAGCGCTGCAGCAGCACTTTGATCGTCGCGGTCAGCGGAACGGCCAGCAGCGCCCCCAGCAGCACCCCGAGAACCAGAGTCCAGACCAGGACGGAAAGGATCACGGTCAGCGGATGCAGGCTGACCGAATCTCCGACCACCCGCGGGGCGATGAAGAAACTCTCCAGATTGCTCATGCCGACGAAAATCGCGGTGACGATCAACGGGTGCGTCCAGTCGCCGAACTGGGCGACCGCGATAAGCACAGCGGGAATCCAGCAAATGGTCAGCCCGACATAAGGGATCAAAGCCAGCAAACCCACCGCAAGGCCGATGAGCAGCGAGAAATTCAAGCCCATGATGAACAACGCAGCCCCGATAAGCAGCCCGTCGATCAGGCTTACCGTGAATTGCCCGCGGAAATACCGCACCAGATAGTTGTTGATCTCCTCGACTAGCGAGGCCACCTCGTTGCGCAGCGGCGAATCCGGCAGCGGGATGTATTTCCTCCACTCCCGGGCGAACTTGGCCGAGTCCGTCAGGAAGAAGAAGAGGAAGAGAGGAACCAGAAACAAACTCACCGCCACGCCGGCCACGCCGAGGAACCCGCCGACGCTGCGCTGCAGGAAGCCTCCCACCGCACCCAGTATCGCCGGCAACCGCTCCTGCAGCCAGGCGATCAGGTCCTCGATGTATCCCGCGACCCACGACCAAAGTTCGTCGCGGATCGTGCGGTCCTCGCCCAACACCGGCACCGGTTGCACTTTTTGCTGCAGGCCGCGCACCCACTCCATGGTCGCCAACATCAACTCCTGCCCGCGCGAAGCCTGCTCCGGCAGGGTCGCCCCGAATTGCGAGGTCTGATGCCAGAGGATCGGACCGACCCACAAGCCGATGCCGGTAAAGCCCAGCCCGATGAGCAGAAAAAGCAGCAGCACCGACCACATTCTCCCGATGCCGAAGGAAGAAATTTTGTCGACTACCGGACCGAGCAGGTAAGTCAGAATGACCGCCACCACCACGGGAATGAGGAGCGGTTGGAGAAAAGCCGCCACTTCGACGACGAGATAAACCACCCCCGCGATCACCCCGACCAAAGCAACCATGGCAAGGGCGGTCAGCGCGGCATACCAGAACTTGCGCTGCCACGGTGCCGGTTGCGTCGCGTCGTCACCCATCCGCGGCACTGTGTCGCAAGAGCGGCGGGATGGACAACCAAATCTTCCCGGGTCAGTCCGCGTCTTTGCCCAGAATCTCGAGGTAAGAACGATCGATGGGACGCGAGGAATTGTCCGGACCGAATTTCTCGATGCGCATTTGCTTGAGCATCCACCGCCCGTCAATCCGCTGACCCGAGACCACTTCGAAACGGCGCAGGAGCCTGCCCTCCCAGTCGAAGCCTTCGATGCGCAACAGCGCGCCGCTCGCCTGATCCAGCCAGACGCGGACCACGGCAAATTCGGATCCGCGTTTGCCCGGACGCAATTCGATCTTCCAAGCCCCGCGACCGCGCACGCTTTCCTTGCCGAGCAGACGCGCGTCCGGCCAGTAGAGAAATCCGAGCGACAAATCCTCGACCGTCACCGGCGCGCCCTCGGCCACGGTTTCCTGCATGCCGCGGCGCAGCGGGCGGCCTTTGGCGTCGAAAACCCCTGAGGAATCCTCATCGAGACGCACCTCGTAGACCCGCTTGGGGTTATCGAAGACAAAACGCAGCTTGCCAAAGTCGACCTCGAGGTCGAAAGGCGTGGCGACCGAACCCGCCCGCAAACGCCCGCTGACTTCCGCCTGCTGCTGCGCGGAAGCCATGCGGGCCACCTTGAGCAACTCCTGCGGATCGGGATCCGCCGCCAGCCCGCGAAGAGGCGCCAGCATCAGCACGGCCACCAAGCCAAGCCGGGCTCCAAGCTCCCTGCTCCATGCTCCCCGCCGCGCGCTCTTCCTGCCTTGTCTCATTCGGTCAACCGTCGGACACTACCACACGTGCCGTCGGCGCTCGACCAACAACTGTTTTTCTTCTTCAACGCCGACCGCGGGATGCCCTGGCTGGACAAGTCATGGGCCGTTCTCTCCAGCTTCGATTTCTGGCTGCCCGCCTTCATTCTCGCCGGCCTGCTCGTCGCGTGGCGCGGCGGTTTCCGGGCGCGGGCCATGCTCGTCTGCCTGCTTCTTTCCGTCGCCATCATGGAGGGCGGCATCATCAATCCGCTGAAAAAAACCATCGGACGCCAGCGCCCCCTCGATTCCCTCGCCGAGGCAAGGTCCGTCAGCCTCGCCTCGGTCGAACCGAAAATGCTCGCGCTGGGCCAACCGCTGAAGATCAAGCCCGGCGATCCGCTCGATCCTCCCGCCGTGGGCAAATCCCTGCCCTCCGGGCACACCTCGAACATGTTCTGCTTCGCCACCGTGCTGGCCGTCTTTTACCGCTGGCGCGGAGCTTTGTTTTACTTGCCCGCCGCACTCGTTGCCCTCTCCCGCGTCGCCACCGGCTCGCATTGGCCCTCGGACATCGTGGTCAGCGCCATCGGTTCCATCTTAGTGACCTTGGGGTTGCTCGCTCTCTACGCGTGGATCTGGCGCAGATTCGCTTCGCGCATCGTGCCGAAGCTTGCCGCCGGACACCCCGACTTGATCCGCGCCGCATGAACTCCCGATTCCTCCTCTTGGCGTTGCTCGCTTTGGTCACCGTGCTGCGCTGGCTTTGGCTGGCACCGCAGGATCTTTCACCATCTGGTGCTTACCTCGCGCTCTGCGGATACACGCCGTCCGTCGCCTACTTCGACGGGCCGGGCGCCACCGCCGTCTGTGCGGCTTTCGGAACCCGTTGGGCCGGGGCCGGGGCGTTGGGAGTTGCCTTGCTCTGGCCGGTTTTCGCCATCCTCGCAACCTTTGCCCTCTACCACCTCACCGCGCCGATTTCCGGTCCGCGGGCCGCGACCGGAGCCGCGGTGCTGCTCAATCTGCTTCCCTCATTCAATAGCGCAGCAATCAGCCCGACTTGCGCGATGCCCCTGACCATGTTCGCCCTCGGTTTTGCCGCGTGCGCTTGGCGGGCCCTGGATAGCTCCTCGCTCGCTTGGTGGCTCGGAGCAGGCCTTTGTGCGGCCGGCGGACTGCTCTTCGATTACCTCGCGTGGTTCTTCCTTCCGGCGCTCATGATCGTCTTGCTGGCTTCACATCGCTGGCGCTCGGCCTTGCTCGAGCCCGGTTTCTGGTTGGCGACCGCGCTGCCCTTGATCGTCTTTGGCCTGCTCCTGCGCTGGAACTCGGCGCATGGATGGGTGCACTTCATCGGCGGCACTTGGCAGACAGCCACCACGCTCGATCTGCGCCGCATTCCCCATGAAATCTACGACGCGGCACTGGCTGTCTCTCCCCTCGTCTTCGTGGTCCTTGCCGCGGGACTGTATCTTGCCATGCGCGAAGTGCGGGTGGCTCGCCGGGCGAAGTTTCTCGCCATACCTGCCCTGGTTGCG
>CAYQMP010000129.1:0-5535 GCA_964418615.1 uncultured Chthoniobacter sp.
CGGATACGTCCGTCCGCGCTTTCCGAAACCCAGCGGTCGATGATTGCCGGGGTGTCGTCCGTGGAGCCATCATCCAGCAGCAAGACTCCGTAATCGATGCCTGACCTATCCAATGCCCCGACCCACTCCTGCAGCACAGCGTCAAGACAGGGCTCCTCGTTATAAACAGGAAGGACAACCAATAGCTCGCGCGCCACGCCGCGTTCCTAAAGCCGAAATCGCGGCATGACAAATGAAAATCCCAAGGCGCTGAAGCAACCCAATATTTTTTCTTGAGCAGGGGGATAATTTTGTAATACAGCTTTAGTTTCAATTCCCAAGACCCACCACCAATGAAAGCCATCCTTGTCGCCCTCGCACTATTAATCGCGCCGCAAATTGCTTCCGCCCAAGCGCTTCCCATCGCCTTCCCCGAGGGGGTAACCATCGCCAGTGCCACTCCGCAACAGCTGGCGGATGCGGTCGCTGCGGCCATCAAAGCCGAACCCGGCAATGCCACGGCCATCGCCACCGCTGTGGCCAGAGCGATCGCCGGGCTGCCGAATGCCAAAGCTCTGGCCAGCGCCTTGGCGACCGCGATTGCCTCCAATGTGCCGGCGGCCAATGTGGCCGTAGTCGTCGCGGCTGCCGCCAGCGCCGCTGCCGAGGCCGGAAATCCCGGCTTGGCCTCGACCATGGCCGGTGCCGCAGCATCGGTGGTTCCCGCTCAGGCCAATGCCATCAGCTCCGCTGTGGCCGAAGCCGTGCCGGCGGAGGCCAGCAGCATTGCCAGCGCGGTGAGCACCAGTGCCGGTGGTTCGGGCGGGAGCACTTCGTTCCCCGGAAGCACGCAAACCACGACGCTGAATCCCGCCAACCTCAACGCCGGCCAAGCAACGCCGTCGCCGACGCCCGTCTCGCCCTCCAACTAAGACCGCTCCGCTTTTTGCTCGCTGCGCCTTACGTCCAGCCCATGCAACGAAAGGCCGAACCATGCCCAAAAAAACCATCCTGAAGCTCTGTGCCCTGGCCACCGGTGTGGCCGTGGCGGGAGCCCAAAGCATCAATCCCACCGACGGTGGCACTCGCCCAGCAGGGCTGAGCCAAGCCACCTCAGGTGTCATGCAACCGCTCATGCCGGCCTCGGAAGCCGGAGTTGACGCCGGTCTGACCGCGATCAACGCCATCACGCAACCGACCGGTCCCTTGGCCGACCCGAATCTGAACGACATGCCGGCCTTGAACGAGGACGGCGTGACCATCCTGACCACCGGCGAAGAAGCTGCCGGTAACTGGTGGCGCGTGGTGCCCATGCTCAGCGCCGGGGTGGTCTACGACGACAACATCTTCATCAGCAACACCGACCGCAAAGGGGATGCCATCTTCAACATCGGCGGCGGCTTCGCCCTTGAAATCGGCGACTACCGCACGCTGGAGGAGAATTACCTGCTCTTCGAATACCTCGCCTCCGGCTACTTCTTCAGCAAATACACCGAGCAGAATTCGTTCGGGCAAAACGCCAGCCTGCTCGGCCAATACCGCTTCAACCAGTTGGCTGTGCAGCTCGAAAGCCAATACCAATACATCAACGGCGCCCAGCGACAGGTCGGCGGATTCACCACGCGCAATCTTGTCTACAACGACCTGCGCTTCATCTACGACGTCAGCGAGAAGACGACATTCGATCTGGAACTCAGCCAGGACAGCAATATCTACAACAGCCCCTACAACAGTTCCTACTATTTCCAAGCGACCGCCGGCATGGATTACCTCATCCTGCCGAAAGTGCGCATCGGTCTCGAGGGCACCGCGGGATACACGACGGCGGAGAACAACCCCGACCAGACCTACCAGATCGTCAATGCCCGCGCCAAATACGACCTGACCGGCAAAGTGGCGATCAAGGCGACCGGCGGCGTGCAGTTCAACCAATACGTCACCGGCGGCGAAGCCATGCGCGTTTCGCCCGTCTTCTCTCTCGGCGCCGAATACCTGCCCTTCCCCAACACCGCGATCAGCCTGATCGGCTACCGCAACCTCTTTGTCTCCCCGTCGCTCGACAACCAGGATTACTGGGCCACCGGGGTGGAATTGGGCATCACCCAAACCATCGCGCAACGGTTCCAAGTGGGGGTGGCCGGCGGATACGAGAACGACACCTATGTGTCCAATGTGCCGGGCGTGGAGGCCGACCGGGTGGACAACTTCTTCTTCATCCAGCCTCAGATCTCCTATAACTTCCTCAAATATCTGACCGCCACCGTTTTTTACGAGCACCGCTTCAATGACAGCACGCTGCAAGTCGACACTTGGTATGACAATCAAGTCGGCTTCGAGATCAGCGCGGCGTTCTGATCCCCGGGACATGACCCGAAGTCGTTCCCGGTCCGGCTTCCAAGCGGGGTGGCCCGCTTTGGTGCTCGTCGCCTTCGCCATGGTCTTCGCTCTGGCACCGCACGCGGCACAAGGCCAAGACGCCAATTACAAGCTCTCGCCCAACGACCTCCTCGACTTCCGCGTCTTCCAGGAACCAGAACTCGACGGGGTGATCCGCGTGGCCGGCGACGGTTCGGCCATCTTCCCCCTCATCGGCACAGTCAATGTGGGCGGCAAAACGGTCACGCAGGCCACCGAGGAGATCAAAGCCCGCTACCGCGACGGTTATCTCGTCTACCCGCAGGTCAGCCTGACCGTGCGCACCTACGCCCAAAAACTTTTCACCGTCCTCGGCCAGGTGCAGAAGCCCGGGTCTTATGACATGAAGGGCAGCGACGAAATCACCCTCCTGCAGGCCATCGGCATGGCCGGCGGCTACACCAAGATCGCCAATCCCGGACGCGTCACGGTCAAACGCCTCGAGCCGGGCGGACGCGAGCGCGTCATCAAGCTGGACGCCAAACGCATGGCCCGCGGGGGCGACAGCAGCTCGTTCTACGTCAAGCCGGGCGATGTCATCACCGTGGCCGAGTCCCTCTTCTAGCCATGCCCGAGAACACCGCCAACGAGCAAGGCAAGTCGCACGACGTGCCGGTCGATTTCAGCCGCATCTTCTACCTTCTGGTCCGGCGCTGGTGGATGATCGCCCTCTTCGTCGGGGTGACCATGCTCGCCACCCTCGGGTCTTTGCTCACCCAGCCGAAAATCTACGAGTCCCGCGCCGTCCTCCAGGTCCAACAAGAGGAGCAAAAGGTCCTCAACATGGAGGACGTCACCCAAGCCAACCCTTCCTCGCCGGATTTCATCAACACGGTGGTCGAGGCCCTGACCAGCCGGAATCTCCTGCTCAGGGTCGTCGAAGCCAACAACCTCGCGGCCAATCCCGACTTCGCCCCGCCGCGCGATGTCCCCTATTCCGATGTCGAACTGGCCGACCTCATGGAAAGGAAGGTCGAGGTCGGCTCGCGGCGCAACACGCGGTTGGTCGATATCGTTGTCGAGGACGAGGACCCCGTGCTGGCCCGCGACATCGCGGCGTCCTTCGTCCGCGAGTTCCTGCGCGAGAATTTCACCCAGCGCATGACCGTCTCCCGGGTGGCCACCGATTTCCTGCAGGAAGAGGCGCAAAAGCTGAAAACCAAACTGGAGGAGTCCGAGCGGAAATTGCAGGCCTACAAGCAGCAGAACCAGGCCGTTTCGCTCGACGAGAAGCAGAATATCATCGTCGAGCAACTCAAGGAGATAAACACCAAGGTCACCGAGGCCCAGAGCGAGCGCGTGCGGCTGGAGTCGGATATCGAGCAGGTCCGGGCCATCGGACCGGACAATGTGGAGGAAGCCCTGCGCATCGGCAGCGTGGCCGTCATTCCGCAGGTCGCCGAAACCCGCAGCCAGCTCACCGCGGCAGAGACCGAATTGGCCGCCCTTGAGGATCGCTATCTGGGCAAGCACCCCAAGCACATCGCCGCGACGAAGAAAATCGAGTCTCTCCGCCGTACCCTCGCGGCCAACATTGCCAAGGCCGGCGACATCCTGCGACGCCAATACGAGGCCGCACTGCAGACCGAACTCAAGCTGCAAGACGCCCTCGAACAGCAGGAGCAGAGCGCACTCAACCTCAACGACCTCGCCATCCCCTTCAACGTGCTGCAGCGCGAGGTGGAAAGCGACCGCGCCATGTATGAAGCCGTCGTGCTGCGCATGAAGGAAACCTCGGTCAGCAGCGGCATCGAACAAGCGCCCTACACGCTCGTCGAGGAACCCATGGTGCCCACACGCCCCAGCCGCCCGCGGGTCATGCGCTCGCTGCTCCTCGCCTTCATGCTCTCCAGCATGCTGGCCTGCGCCGCGGTCATCGCTTATGACGCGATGGATTCCTCCCTGCGCTCGATCGACGAGGCGGAAGGCACCTTGGGTCTGCCTTCCCTGGCCGGCGTGCCCGACCACCGGCCCACCGGGATGACGCGGCTCAAGGAGGTCCTCGCGCGGGAGAAGGATGTTCTTCCCCGTCGCATGGAAGCAGTGCGGCGGATTTCCGAACGCCGCCGCGGCGGGAAAAACGTCCCCGCCGCCGACTGGCAGGAGGTGGTCAATCCCCCGACGCCCGACGAAGACCCATCGCAGGGCTATCCCGTGGCGACGGTCGACGATCCTTCCTCCGCCCTGGCTGAGGCCTACCGCACGCTGCGCGCCAATGTCGCCATGCTCGGACCCGAGAATATCCGGCGCGCCCTGCTCTTCGTCAGCGCCATTCCGGAGGAGGGCAAGACATACACCTCGTTGAACGCAGCCGCCGTTCTCGCCCAACAGGGGCACAACACCCTGCTTGTCGATGTGGACCTGCGCAGGCCCAGTCTGCACAAGGCGTTGCTCGGCCGCGACGATTGTCCGCGGGGACTGACCGACGTGTTCAGCGGCAACGCCTCGCTTCCCGATGTCGTCATGACGACGCGGATCGAAAACCTCTCGTTTCTTCCGGCCGGGAGTCGCGCCCCGAATCCGGCCGAACTGCTTTCCTCGGCCGACCTCGCATCGCTGGTCCGCGAGTTGAGCGTCCGCTACGACCGCGTTGCCGGCCAGCTCGGCCATCCGGCGGCCGGTCAACGCGGTGAGCGACACCCTCGTTCTGGCGCCCCATGTCGACCAAACCATCCTCGTGATCCGGTCGGGCAAAACACCGCGCCGGGTGGTGCTGCGGGCGGTCTCCCTCCTGCGCAAAGCCGGCGCCAAGATGGCCGGCTTCGTCCTCAACCGTTTGCCGACGGGGCGGACTGCCGGCTACTACTACTATTACTACGGCGACAAATACGAAAAAGACTCGGCCTACGGCGGCGCGGGTCGGACCGCGGCATGAACCTCGAGTCTCCCGCCATCGTCAGCTTGGACCCGCCCGCCGACATCACGGGGGCAGAAACCACAGGCTTTGCGGTCCCCGAACCGACCGCAACAAGCGAGGTTCCGGAGGCGTCCGTCTGGTCGCTCCTTATCGTGGCCGCAGCTGTCTGGCTTTTGCGCCTGCGCAAAAGACAAAGCCGTCGCCCGGGGACTCGCTGATCCGGAACGTTTTCTGATCGTCCATGTCCTTTCGGGGTTCGGTATCAGTGCGGTTTAATACGAACG
>CAYQMP010000130.1:0-5507 GCA_964418615.1 uncultured Chthoniobacter sp.
GAGTGATTTACTTCTTCACCGACCATGCGCTCGTTGTTTCGCATCCTTACTGTCGCCATCCTCGGCCTCACCCTAACGGCCGGATCGGCGCGTGCTTCGCAGGTGGTGTTTGGGAACTTGGGGAGTGATGGATCAGAAGGCTTAGATACGTCACGCACATCGGTGACTGCTACAACTTGGCTGGCCCAAGGTTTCACCACGGGCGTCGGCTCGACTGATCTTTTCGTAGACTCCATTGTACTAGGACTGAGTCCGACTGCTGGTAGTGTGAGTACTACTATTTCGATTTGGTCTGGCACCGGCGCGTCGCCTGGCATTCCCGACTCGTTGCTCTACACCTCTTCTTCCGCCTCAGTCTCATCCCTCAACAGCAAATACACATTTAGCTTCTCTGGGGCAGCACTCTCCGCAAACACATCTTATTGGGTTGTCCTCCAGCAAGATGGGGTCGATTGGAATCAAAACGGTGACCTTGACACCCCCCAAGAGCAGAACTCATCCGGCTACTCTTATTTAACCAGCCGAAGGACGCAAAATTCTGGCTCAACATGGGGCAACGCTCCTTCTCAAAACTACGCCATCAGCATCACTGCCTCCTCCACGGGTCCCGCTCCCATCCCCGAACCCGGCACATGGGCTGCGGCGGCTTTGTTGATCGGCGCGGCGGCTTACGTGCGTTTGCGTCGTCGCGCGCAAGCGGCCTGAGTCATCACGCCTTTCTTTCAAGGGTAGGGACACGCGGCTCGCGTGTCCGCCTGCTGACGAATGGACGAGCGAGCCGCTCGTCCCTACCTCGCACAGTAAATTCGACTTCTATCCCCCCCGAACGATGAATCACCCCGATCCGGAACCGGAAGAAGAGTTCGAATTGGCTCATTTGCCGCTTCGCGTCCGTTTGCGCGAGTGGTGGCAGGAGGCGACCAGCCCGATCACCCAAGGCCATCATTTGTCCATGACCAAAGCCGTCTTCGCGCGGCTGCTCATGTGGACTCCGGTGGCCGTGGTCCTCTTTCTGCTCCTCGGTGTCGCCGCGATCTGGCTCTTCACCGGCTGGCGGGCCGGGGACCTTGCCGCGAAAGCGTTGGACAACGCCGAAATGGGCAACCTGCGCGTGGCCCGCTTGCAGGTCGAATCGGCGCGGCGTCTGCGGAGCAATGACCAGCGCATGCTTCGTGCCGCGGCGGTGATCGAAACCAAAGCGGGAAATCCGGCCGCACCCGCGGCGTGGGAAGCTTTGCCGGAGGGAACGAAGCTCGAGGATGACGAATTGCGCGAAAAGGCGGTGGCTATGACGCGCTTCGGCACCGACGAGCAACACGAAGAGGCGCTTGATCAACTCAATGAAGCGGGCCTCGTGGCCGACGCGGCAGCCCGGCGCGCGGAACGCCGCAACGCCCGCGGCGATCTCGGAAGGGCCATCGATTACGCCCGTGCCGCCTTGGCGGCGGAGGACACCCCGGCGCACCGTCTTTTTCTGGCCCGCTTGCTCGCCGCGCGGCATGGACCACTTCTCTCCGATCCGCAGCGCACAACCGAGGCCGACACCGCGGCGATGGAGGAAATCGCCGTTTTGGTCGACTCCCTGCTCGACACCCCGCTGCAGCGCGAGGCTCTGGCGCTCGGCGTGCGGGCCCCGCTGCTCCCGCCGGAAAAGCGCGTCGCTTGGGCGCGGGCGGCCTTCGCCGATCTGGATCCGTCCAACCCCGCGCTGTTGCCCGCGGCCTATGCCTTGCGCGATTTCGGCGGGGTGAGCGCGGAGGACCTGCGCAAAGATCTCACCATTCCCTACGTCAATGCGCCGCTGACCGCCCAAGCGGCCTTTGCTTCCTTTCTCACCGCGAGTGGATTGCCCCAAGCCGCACTCGATGCGGTCAGTGCGAAGGAAGCGGCGCAGGATGCCGAGGCATTCGACGCGCGGGCCCGCGCCTTGGCCGCGACCGGCCAGTGGGAGGGTCTCCTCGCCTTGGCCGAAGGCGGCGGAAATGTGCCGGAGGCCTTGCGCGAACTGACCCGCGCTGAAGCTGCCGCACAACTTGGTCGTGCCGGCGTGGTGGAAAAATGCGTGCCGCAAGCCCTCCGCGCCTCGGTGCGCGAAGGCTCCCTGCTTCTCGCCCTCGAACGGGCCGATGCCATGGGCCAAGGAGGGCGGGCCGACGCCACGCTCATCGAATTGTGCGGCGACGCGGGTCAGGCCGATTACCTCTTCGCCGTGGCCCGGGAACGCTTCGGGCGGCGCGGACAATTCGCCTCGCTGCAGGCGGCTTATGACAAAGCGCGTCTGGCCGCGCCCGACGGAGCCGCCGTGCAGGACCAGCGGCGCTACACCGATCTGCTGGCCGGCAACCCGGTCGATCCCGAAGAAACCGCCGCCGCCCTCGCGGCCAACCCGACCGATCTCGACCACCGCATGACGCACGCCTTCGCCCTCCTCCAAGCGGGGCGCCCGCGCGAGGCGTGGTCGGTCTTCGACGACTTCACCGTGTTCTACGACGAACTCCGTCCGGGCCACCAAGCCGTCATGTCCGCCATCGTCGCGGCCAAAGGCGACCCGGACCTCGCCATCCAAGCCGCGCGCAAGATCGACATCGATCTCCTCGCCCCCGGCGAATATCTGCTGGTCGCACGTCTGCGGGCGGATGGGGGAGTGAGGTAGGGCAGGGGGTATTTTTACGGTAGGGACAGCTGGCTCAGCTGTCCGCACGCTATCGATGGGAAGGCAGCGGGCGGCCAGGGCCAGCCGCCCCTACCGGGGGGATTTTTATGGTAGGGACAGCTGGCCCCAGCTGTCCGCGGGCTTACGACCGCGCGCCGAGGGTGGCTTGGTAGTGCTTGATGGCGAGTTGGACGAATTCGAAGCCGGTGGTGCCGAGTTTGCCGGCCATCTTGCGGCGGTGGGCCTGCACCGTCTGGGGGGAGATGCAGAGCTTTTCGCCGATCTCTTTGCTCATCAATCCGCGGCCGACGAGGAGGAAGATTTCGTATTCGCGTTCGCTCAGGCGGCTGCGCACCTCGTGGGTGCGGGCCGAGGAGGAGCCGCCTCGGGCTTTGGGCAGCAGGGACTTGAGCTCCGCCGCGAGATCGTCGAAGGCTTGCGTTTTGTCGAGGACGGCATGGACCGAGGCGCGGAGGTCGGCGGGACAGACGAAGGTGCTGGCTTCACCGGAGAGAACAATGACCTTGGCCGCCGGATGCGCGGCGGCCAGTCGCCGGGCCACGTCGACGCCGTATCCGTCGGGCAGGGCCAGATCGAGAACGAGCAAATCCGGCTTGTATTGCTCGACGGCCCGTATGCCTTCCTCGGCCGAAGAGGCTGCCGCCACGATGGCAAGGTCCGGCACGCCCTGCAGCATGTTGTGCAGCATTTGCCGGAACATGGTCTGGTCCTCGACGATGACGCAGCGGTAGTGCACGGTTCTATAAACGGGAAGCCGCGCAGGAATGCAACTGGCGAGCCGCCCATCCGGCCGCAATTACCCTACGGAGGGTATAGGGCAGCGACTTGCCTCGCGGCGTGCGCCGGACTATCCAGCCGTGCGAAATCCAACCATCCCATGAAATTCCTCCTCGCTCTGTTTCCCCTCTTGCTGGCCGGTTGCCTGACCGAAGACCAGATGATGACTGTGGTCAATCCCTACAACCGCCCGGGCGTCTACGGCAATCCGACGGTTCCGCCCGGCTACCGTCCGGTCTCTCCTTACCAAGCCCAGTCCTTTTACCAACCGGCCTACCGCGACGGTTACCGCCAAGGTTACAATGCCGGCTTCTTCGATGGTGGGCGTGGCTTTCCTTACCGCGCTCAAGCCCGCTACACCGGTCCCGCCTACAACGTGCCGTTTTCGGACGGCTACTACAAAGGCTACGCCGAGGGTTACCACGAAGCGCGGCGCGGGATGGCTTACGGCTGCAGTATGTAGGCCGCACAGGCCCCTTTCGGGGGCAAATGCAATATACCCTACGGAGGGTATAGTCCGGATAACCGGAAATCGGTATAGTGCCGACCGCTATGAGCAAACTTCAGACCCATTCCGAAGGCCCTGGGGCGACCGAGCAGCGCGACCGCATGCTGCGTCGCCTCATCGTCCTTTTTGTCTTCGCCGCGGCGGCCACCTTCTGGGCTGCCGTGGGTGTGTCCACCTGGCACGGTCCGGCCCACCGCCTCGAACTCGCCCAGCAACAGGCCGTCTTGCCCGTCGCGCCCTGAACCGCTTTCCCCCTGAAAATATGAGCATCGCCGAAGTCATTCTCGAACCACCCGCCGCGGCACCAACGACCGTTGGCGTTAATGACGGTCCCAGCGTGGAGGACATGCAAGCCGAACTGCGTCGCGTGTTGGACAGCCCCGATTTTCCGGCCACCCCTCGCAACCGCGCCTTTTTGGAATATGTCGTGACGCGCGAACTGGCCGGGGAGGGCGAGTCGGTCAACGCTTACGCCGTGGCCACGGCGGTCTTCGGCCGCTCGGAACTTTTCAATTCGCTCCTCGATCCGATCGTGCGCATCGAGGCGGGCAAGCTGCGCCGCGACTTGGAGACCTACTATCTCAAATCCGGACGCCGCAATCCGCTGCGCCTTTCCATTCCGCGCGGGGCCTACCGCCCGCGCTTCGAAGCCGCGGTCGGCCAATCCCCCGAACCGCCCGCCCCCGCCGCCGCGCTCGCCGCAGACCCGCACGCCGAGTTGCAGCGGGTTTTGCAGAGCCCCGACTTTCCGGCCACCCGGCGCAACCGCAACTTCCTCAAATTCGTCGCCGAGAAGGAGCTGGCCGGTCACGACGGCAAAATCGCCGCTTACGAAATCGGCACCAAAGTCTTCGGACGTCCGGAAACTTTCGATCCGATCCACGATCCCATCGTGCGCATCGAGGCGGGCAAGCTGCGCCGCGATTTGGAGACCTACTACCTCAAGGAAGGCCGCGGCAATCCGCTGCGCATCGAAATGCCCAAGGGCGGCTACCGTCCGAGGTTTGTCGCCGCCTGACCAAGGCGTCCGGCGGAGGGGAATTTTCCGCGGCTCCGCAGACTTCCCCGCCGCTCTCCGGGTCGGGCTTGTCGTTGCCGCTGCCTTTCTGCTTCGTTAGGGCGTGCCTTCGCCCTCCGCACACGCCGTTTCACTGCCCGCTCCCGGCCAATGGGACCGTTGCCACGCTTGCGAGGCGACTTACCGGCACCGCGTGCTGGACCGGGGGGAGAAACTTTACTGCTCGCGCTGCGGCGAGTTGCTCGACGTGTGGCGGGTGGTCTCGCTGCAGCAGGATGCCTTGGCCCTCGCCTTGACCGGCCTCGTGCTCGTCGTGCTGGCCAACGCTTATCCGGTCATGACCTTCGACGTGGCCGGCGCCCAGCAGTCGAACCACATCATCACCGGCGTGCAGGGACTCATCGCGCAGAATTACGCCCCGCTGGCCGCCCTGGTTTTTTTCAGCGCGATCCTCGCCCCCGCTCTCTACCTCCTGCTCGGCAGCTACGTGCTCACCGCCCGCTGCCTCGGCCGGGTCTGGCCGTTCGACT
>CAYQMP010000131.1:0-5499 GCA_964418615.1 uncultured Chthoniobacter sp.
TCAGTCCGGCCGCCGCGGGGATGGGGAAGCCCTCGAAATCCTTGTGCGCCGCGTCTTCGCCCCGTTGCGCCGCCACGCAATTGAACCGCGCCAAGCGCAGCGCCCCGCAGGCGAGGTAGACGAAGGCGATGAGCATGCCGTAGCGGTCGAAGTCGCGCAGCACGATGTGGAAGGCGAGCAGCGCGGGCGCCACGCCGAACGAGACGATGTCGGCCAGCGAATCGAACTCGCGTCCGAACGCACTCTCGTTCCCCCCGAGTCGTGCCAGGCGCCCGTCGAGCAAATCGAACACGCACGCCCCGAGGATGAACCAAATGGCGGTGTGGATTTTTCCCACCGGGTCGAGCCCCGCGTTCATCTGGATGACCGCGTCGAGGATGTTGAGCACCGCGGCGAATCCGCAGAAGAGGTTCCCCGCGGTCATCAGATTGGGCAGGAGGTAAATCCTTGCGCCGTCGTTCTCGTCCCTCATGCCGATACCTCCTCTCCGGTCGTTGCGGCGGGTTGCGTCGACGCGGCGCACAGCTTCCCGATGACAGTTGCGCCGCCCCGCACGTGTTCTCCGACCGCAACCGAAACCTCGGCATCGAGCGGCAGGTAGATTTCGGTGCGCGAGCCGAAGCGGATCATGCCGAAATGTTGTCCGCGGGCCAACCGGTCACCCAGTAGGGCCCACGGCACGATGCGGCGGGCGATGGCGCCGGTGATCTGGCGGACAACCAGCATGGTGCCACCGCAGTCGAAGCCCCACGTGCGCGCGGCATTGTGCGTGGAGGCCATCGGGCTGCGCGCGTCGTGGTAGGTGCCGTCGTGGGACGCGGTGTAGAGCACGCGGCCCTCGGCCGGCATGCGGTTGACGTGCACGTCGAAGACGGAAAGAAAAATGCCCACCCTCCGCATGGTTTGTCCCGTGACTTCGTTTTCCTCCATCACTTCGATATCGGTGACGCGTCCGTCAGCCGGGGAAACGACGAGATCTTTCCCCTCGGGAATTCGGCGGTGCGGATCGCGGAAAAAATAGAGCGTGAAGACGATCATCCCGAGCGGCACGACGGCTAGCCATGGCATGAAGCGCCACGCTCCCGCGGTTGCGAGAACGAGCACGAGCAGAATCCACTTGGCCTGCCATAAAGTTTGCCAGCGCATGGGGCAGGGAACTTACACCGTCCGGGGCGGGCGTGGAACCATTTGATTGGCTTCGCGGCCGGTCGGCGGCTAATTTTTCTCTGATGACGCACCGAGAAATCAACCTGACCCGCGAATGCAAAGTGATCCTCATCCCCAGCGGCGAGGAGTCGACCCTGCCGGCGGGAAGCCCGGTCATCATCACCCAATCGCTCGGCGGCACCTACACCGTGGCTACGCAAACCGGTTTGGCCCGCATTTCCGAGGCGGACGCCGATGCGCTGGGCATCGAGGTCGAGAAAAAGGAAGCTGCCGCACCGGCACCAGCGGCCGGGACCGGAGGAGAGGTCAAGGAAGACGACGTTTGGGCGCAGCTCAAAAACGTCTACGATCCGGAAATCCCGGTGAACATCGTCGACCTCGGTTTGGTCTACGACCTGATCCTCGGAAAAAGCGAATCCGGCGGCACGACGGTGAACGTCAAAATGACCCTCACCGCGCCCGGTTGCGGCATGGGTCCGACCATCGCGGCCGACGCCCGCAGCCGTATCCTCACCGTTCCCGGTGTGGAGTCAGCCGAAGTCGAACTCGTCTGGTCCCCGCCTTGGAACCAGGGAATGATCAGCGAGGCGGGGCGGATGAAGCTGGGGCTGGTCTGATTTCGGTCAGGCCTTGGTGTAGACCTCGGCGCCGGATTCGGTGAACTCGCGGGACTTCTCGTCCATGCCCGCGCGGAGGGCTTCGTCCTCCGACAGGCCTTGCTCGGCGGCGTAACGGCGGACGTCTTCGGTGATTTTCATGCTGCAGAAGTGCGGGCCGCACATGGAGCAGAAGTGGGCGCTTTTGGCGCCTTCTTGCGGGAGAGTCTCATCGTGGAATTCGCGGGCGGTCTCCGGGTCGAGGCCGAGGTTGAACTGATCTTCCCAGCGGAATTCGAAGCGGGCTTTGCTCAGGGCGTTGTCGCGGTATTGCGCTCCGGGATGACCTTTGGCCAAGTCCGCGGCGTGGGCGGCGATTTTGTAGGCGATGACGCCGTCTTTGACGTCCTTCTTGTCGGGCAACCCGAGGTGTTCCTTGGGCGTGACATAGCAAAGCATGGCGCAGCCATACCAACCGATCATGGCGGCGCCGATGCCGCTGGTGATGTGGTCGTAGCCGGGCGCGATGTCCGTGGTCAGCGGTCCGAGGGTGTAGAATGGCGCCTCGTGGCACCACTCGAGTTGCTTGGCCATGTTTTCCTCGATCATGTGCATGGGCACGTGGCCGGGGCCTTCGTTCATGACCTGCACGCCGCGTTCCCACGCACGCTTGGTCAGTTCGCCTTGCACCTCGAGTTCGCCGAATTGGGCTTTGTCGTTGGCGTCGGCGATGGAGCCCGGACGCAATCCGTCGCCGATGGAAAAGCTCACATCGTAGGCGGCCATGATTTCGCAAATGTCGTCCCAGTGGGTGTAGAGGAAATTCTCCTTGTGATGGGCGAGGCACCATTTGGCCATGATCGATCCGCCGCGGCTGACGATGCCGGTCATGCGCTTGGCAGTGAGGGGGATGAAGCGCAGAAGGACGCCGGCGTGGATGGTGAAATAATCGACGCCCTGCTCGGCCTGCTCGATGAGGGTGTCGCGGAAGATTTCCCAAGTGAGTTCCTCGGCTTTGCCGCCGGTTTTTTCTAAGGCCTGATAGATCGGCACGGTGCCGATGGGGACGGGCGAGTTGCGCAGGATCCATTCGCGCGTGGCGTGGATGTTTTTGCCCGTGGAAAGATCCATCACGGTGTCCGCGCCCCACTTGGTCGCCCAGCGCATCTTTTCGACTTCCTCTTCGATGGATGAAGCCACGGCGCTGTTGCCGATGTTGGCGTTGATTTTCACGAGGAAGTTGCGGCCGATGATCATCGGTTCGCTTTCCGGATGGTTGATGTTGGCCGGGATGATGGCTCGGCCGGCGGCGACTTCGTCGCGGACGAATTCCGGGGTGATTTCGCGCGGGATCCGCTGGGGAAAACGGCGGAATACGGACGGGGCGTAGGGGCTGTCGTGCGACTGCGTCGAGCCGACGTGCTGTTTGCGCAAATCTTGGCGATCGATGTCCTCCGCCATGTCGGCCAGCTTGGCGCGGCCCATGTTTTCGCGGATGGCGATGAATTCCATTTCGGGGGTGACGATGCCTTGGCGCGCATACCAGAGCTGGCTGACAGGATGTCCGGCCGAAGCGCGCAATGGTTTGCGGCGCAGGCCAGGGAATTCCTTCAGCGCGGCTTTGCCGTTGCGTTTGGCTGCGTGGTCGGCGTGGACGCCGGAAAGGTAGCCGTTGTCCTCGGGGCGCACGGTGCGCCCGTCGTATTCCGCCACATCGCCGCGGGCCAAGATCCATTCGCGGCGCAAGGCAGGCAGGCCCTGCTCGACGTCGCCGCAGAAGGTGCTGTCACCCCACGGCCCGCTCGTATCGTAGACGCGCACGGGTTCGTTCGGCTCGAGTTTGCCGTCGAAGTTTTTCGTCGGGGAGAGGCTGATTTCTCGGAAGGGAACGCGGACGGCGGGATGACTTTCGCCCGTGACGTAAACGCGGCGGCTGTTGGGGAGGGGGTCGTTGCTGCCGGCGGCGGCGCTGGTCGGGTTGGGGTCGGAGATCATGGTGTTGGCGCGGGGGAAGGTTGCGCCCGGCCAAGAATCTCTCCGCTCCCTGCGCCGGCATGACCCGGATCAGGTTCGAAGGGTCACCCGCCATGGCGGGACTCTCAGCCTCGCGGCTCCCCTGCATGTGCAAGCATGGGGGTTTGGGTGCCGGGCGGCAAGACTATCGGCCTTCTGCCGGTGAGTCCGATGGATCCGAGGCACCCTCGGAATTCAGGATGCGCTCCAAGGCGTCGGCGAAGTCGTCGAGGGCCTCGTCGGGCACCATGATGGTGTCGCGGCGGCCGTTGACGTCCTCGGTGATCTTGAGCACGCGGCCGCGGGTGTTTTCCTTGTAATCGAGGAAAAAGATTTTCCTCCCCGAAACAACTTTCTCGGAGGCCAGCACACGGTCCGGATTACGTCCGAAATCTTCCTTCATTCCATCACTCCTTGCGTCTCGCTAAGACCAATAAAGAAGCGGCGGGAACGGCGATCAAGGAGAAAAGGTTGAGGGCCATGGAAATTCCGTGCCAGCGCGCCCATTCCGGTGTGCCCGGTGCGTGTTGGGCGATGGCCGGGGCGACGAAAAGCGGAATGGCCGCCAGTGCGGCGAGGGCAAGAAACTGCAAGGCGAGCGCCCAACGATCGCGCCGCTTGCCGCGCCGGAACCAAAGCGCGGCGGTGGCCAAAACGCCGAGGACAATGGCCGCCATAAAGTAGGCGGGAAACAACGCGGTGGTGATTTCGCCCGCTCGTTCACGCGGGAATACGGCGAAGAGAACGCGCGCCACGCCGAAGGTGAAAAACCAAAGGACAGCCGCCCAGGCTCCCACCGACCACGCGTAGAGTTTCATCAACGCAAGCCAACCGCGCTTTCCACGCGGGCCATCACCTGATCGGCCAAATGGTTGGCGTGTTCCGCCCCGCGGCGCAGGACGTCGTCCACATAGGCCGGGTCGGCGACGAGTTCGGCGCGCTTGGCGCGCATGGGGGCGAAGTATTCCCAGACCGTGCCGAAGAGCTGCTTTTTGAATTCGCCGTAGCCGGTGCCCCCGGCGCGGAACTTGTCGGCCATGGCTGCCGCGTCCTTCGCGGACGCGAACAATTTGTAGAGCTGGTAGATGGAATTGCCTTCGGGATCTTTCGGCGCCTCGACCGGGGTGGAGTCGGTGACGATGCCCATGATTTTTTTCTTCATGGCTTTTTCCTCGGCGAAAATCTCGATCGTGTTGCCGTAGCTTTTGCTCATCTTGGCCCCGTCCGTTCCCGGCACCGTCGCGGCATCCTCGCGGATCGACGGTTCGGGCAGCTTGAAGACCTCGCCGTAGGTCTCGTTCACTTTCACCGCGATGTCGCGGGTCACTTCGAGGTGCTGCTTTTGGTCCTTGCCGACCGGAACGATGTCGCTGTCGTAGATGAGGATGTCCGCCGCCATGAGCACGGGATAGGAAAAGAGCGCGTGCGAAGGCGGTAGGCCGCGCGCGATCTTGTCCTTGTAGGAGTGGCAGCGCTCGAGCAGTCCCATCGGCGTGACAGTGCTGAGGATCCAACTGAGCAGCGGGATTTTCGGGATGTCCGACTGGCGGAAGAGGAAAGCCTTGGCCGGATCGAGACCGCAGGCGAGGAAGTCCAGCGCCACGTCGCGCGAGTAGCGCCGCAGGGCCTCGGCATCGTGCAACGAAGTGAGTGCGTGCAAGTCGGCGATGAAGTAGAGCGCCTCGCCTTGGTGCTGCAACTCGACCGCCGGTCGCATCATGCC
>CAYQMP010000132.1:0-5480 GCA_964418615.1 uncultured Chthoniobacter sp.
GCTGCACGCCCTGCACGCCGGCGATGCATCGGTGCTGACCCGCTGGGCCGCCGGACTCGAGTCTCCTTCGTCGGACACGACCTTCTTCAACTTTCTCGCCTCGCACGACGGCATCGGACTCAACCCCGCTCGTGGCCTGCTCGCCGAGGAGGAGATCACCGCGCTGGTCCGCTTGGCGCACCAGGCCGGCGGTTACGCTGGGATGAAATCGCTGCCCGACGGATCGCAAGCCCCCTACGAACTCAACGTGAATTATTTCGATGCGCTCGCCGTCGGACACGACGAAGCCGCCGCCATACGGCGGTTCACCGTGGCACACGCCATCGCCCTTTCCTTGTCCGGCATCCCCGGCATTTATTTCCATTCGCTTTTCGGCTCCCGCGGAGACCGTGCCGGCGCCGAGACGAGCGGAATTCCACGCCGCATCAACCGAGAGAAACTCGACGCCGATGCCCTCGCCCGCGAACTGGATGACCGCGGCTCCCTGCGTCACCGCCTTCACGCCAACCTCGCCGACCTCCTGCGCCAGCGCGCCGCCAGCCCCGCCTTCGCCCCGTCGGCCCTGCAACGCGTGCTCGACGCCGGGCCCGGGCTTTTTGCCGTGGAGCGCGGACACGCCGGAAACGCCATGCTTTGTCTGCACGAAATCTCGGGCCATCGTCAGGACTACGCGGGGCAAATCCTCGAGCCCTACGAGGTGCGCTGGATTCCCTCTGTCAGCTGAGCGCGGCCTGCAAGGCTGCCCAATCCCCGTCGCCCTGCGCGTGCAGATGCCACGTCATCATGCCGGCCGCGCGCGCGGGGGCCATATCGTTGTCGGCCCGGTCGCCGACCATGAGCACTTGGTCCGGGTCGAAACCGCGGGCGGCCAGACGTGCGAGCAGCGTCTGGAAAAAATACGGATCCGGTTTGCTGAAACCAAGCTGCCACGACCAAAGAACGAGGTCCGGCGCGAAGATAGCCATGTCGAGACCTGCCGGCCGGAGCGCCGCGTCCAACTCACGCCGAGTGTAGGCCTGCGCATTCGACGCGATACCGAGCGGAATGCCGGCTTGGTGCCATTCGCGCAACAGATCCACCGCACCGGGCATGAGCCCCAGACCGCGGGAGAGAGCTTGGCCGGCGAGAATGAAGTCCGACTGCTCGGCAGCATCGAGTTGCGTGAACCCCGGGAGCACGGCACCGACGATCCGCGGCCACTGCACTTCGGGAAAAGCGATCCCGCGTCGGCGCGACTCTTCGTGGTCGCGCGCTATTTCCTCGCGGCACATTTCCTCGAAGACGGAAAGATCCGGGACGGAAACCGGTCCGAAAGTCGTCCGGCAGAGCTCGCCCCACCGCACCGCGGCATCGGTTGGCGGCGGGAGGATCTCGAGGATCGTGCGGTAGACGTCGCAGATGATGGCGCGCGGTTTCATGTCACGGGAGAAAAGACCAGCGGATACAAGTTGTCCCCGCGCAGACGATCGGCAAGGAAAGCATCGAGCACACGCCCCGGCGCATCGTCGGACACCGCGGGCGCATCGGATGCGGCCTTCATGGCGGCGAGAAAATTCTCCGCGAAGCGCGCCGGTGAAAGCGCGGCTTCAGCGTCCGCATTCAGCCCGGCTGCGGGCCACTCGGCCTCACCGCGCGGCCACGCACGGAGATCGGGATTGACCACGTCCAAAGCGGAACGCAGGCGCTGGTCATCATGGGCGAGAACTTCCTCCTGCGCCGTGAGGGTCAGGCGACTGAAAGGCACAGCATCCTCCTGCGAGGTCAGCACAGTCGGTTCTCCTGCCATGCCTTGCGCCTCGCGGGGCAAACCCTCGCGCCAACGTGACCACAGCCCGCGCTGCCTTGTGCGTTCGCGTTCGACGTCGAACAAATCAAGGGGCGCCATAATCTCGCGGTAAACGGTCGGCGCCTTCAATCCCAAGCCAAGCAGATCGGGCAACACATTGGGCAAAGCACGCGCGATAAGCGGACGCCCGGCTGCCGCGGCTTCGAGGTAGGGCAAACCGAATCCTTCCTGCAGCGAGGTGAGCACCACCGCCTCCGCTCCAGCGATGAGTGCCGAGACAGGCGGGGCATCGCTTTGCCCGGCCAGCACGGCCAAGTGCAAAGGCCAACGATGCTTGTCCGCCGCGGCGCGCAAACGCGCGGCGTAAGGTTCTTCGTCCGCGGAGGTCGGTCCCCCGGTGGTGACCAACCGCGCACCCGGACGAAACCAGCGCACGAGAAGCAGCGCCTCGGCCATGTTTTTCCGCCGGAGCAAGCGGCAAGGAAGCAGCCAATAGGGTGCATCGGATCCCGTGCGGGCGGCCAACCAGGCACGCGCTTCGCGTTCGCCATCCGTCGCATGACGCGGAGCAGTGACCGGGTTGGGCAACCAAAGAGCGCGCGGGCCGAAACCTGCGGCCAGCAGATGGTGGTCGGCACGGTTGATGGCCAAATGCGCGGTGCGCGGGCCGGTCGGAAAAACCGCCTCCGCCGCTCCAGCCAGCGAGGGCAGACCCGCGTCCTGCATTTCCGGCCAGCGGATCCACCGGTTGTCGAAAAAGAAATCGTGGTGGTGCAAGAGAAAGGTCGCGCCCGTGGTGGCGGCCGCCCGCGACCAAGCCTCGGCCAGCGGTGCATTGCGGCCGAGGGCGAGATTGTGCGCCCAGAGCACGGCCTCTTCGCCGCCGGACCGCGCAAGCAAATCCGTGGCCGTGCGCGCCAACCGTTCGGTGAACCCCTCACCCATCGGCGCGATCTCGGACCAATAAAGAAACCCGCGGTGAACTTCGGTGTGCAGGGGCAGCCCCCGGAGCGAGCCCCGCAGGCGCGTCAGCCACGCGGCCTCCGGTTCCTCGCCCGTGGCGAGCGTGAAGCCGGTGAACTCGCCGGTGGCGGCCAAGGCGGGAAGGGCTGTTTCGATCACGCGGCGCACCCCGCCCGGACGCAGGTGGTAGTGCGCGACGACAAGCTGGCGTGCGGAGCGGCCCGTCATGCCGCGGAAGCAGCGTGGTTCATAGGGGTTGATGATGCGCCCTCGGGCGGCGACAATCAAAACCTATGGCCGATTTCTTTCAGACAGGCGCAATGGCCACCTTGCACCGCCTCGGCGAGCCGGGGGTGGAAAGACTGGAAGCGCAGCTGCGCGATTTCGTGCAAGACATGCCGATCGCGCTGGTCCTGCCCTGCCACATCAGCGAGATCGCCACCCCTGCCCTCCGCGGCATCCTGCGCGAACTCGAAGAGGTCGACTACTTGCGCCAAGTGGTCGTGGGCATCGACGGCGCCACGCCGGGCGAATGGCGCAAGGCGCGGCAATTCTTCGCCAAGTCGCGCCACAAGCCCGTGCTGCTCTGGAACGACGGACCGCGGATGAAAAAGTTGATCCGGCAACTGGTTGCCGCGGACCTCGACCCCGGACAGCGCGGCAAAGGCCGGAACATGTGGCTCTGCTACGGCTACGTGCTGGCCGCCGGGCAGGCCCGGGTCATCGCCGCGCACGATTGCGACATCCTGACCTACGGCCGGGAACTGCTCGCACGCCTCTGCTACCCGGTGGCCAACGACAGCCTCGGGTTCGACTTTTGCAAAGGCTACACGGCGCGTTTCACCCACAAATTGAACGGCCGCGTCATGCGGCTGATGTTCACCCCGCTGATCCGCTCGCTGGAGAGCATCATCGGCACGCACCCCTTCCTCATCTACATGGACACCTTCCGCTACCCGCTTTCCGGGGAAATCTGCGTCGACCTCGACGTGGTGCGCCGCACGCGCATGCCTTCGGACTGGGGCGTGGAGGTCGGTATGCTGGCCGAAGTGTTCCGCGTGACTTCGCCGAAGGCCATCTGTCAGGTGGAACTGGCCGACCGCTTCGACCACAAACACCAGGAACTCTCGCCGCGCGACGCAAACAAAGGACTCAACAAGATGGCCATCGACATCGCCCGTTGCATTTTCCGCACCGTGGCAGCGGAAGGCATCCGCATGGACAGCGGGCTGTTCGACACCCTGCTCAGCGCCTACCTGCGCAAGGCCGAGGACACCATTCGCTTCTACCACGCCGACGCCGAGATCAACGGGTTGGCTTTTGATCGGCACCAAGAGGAGTTGGCCGTCGCCACCTTTGTCCGGGGCATCCGCAGCGCCGCGCGTGAGTTTATGGAAGACCCTCTGGGCGAACCGCTTATCCCTAACTGGAACCGTGTCGAGTCCGCTCTTCCGGAATTCCTCGAGGAACTGCGGGTGACCGTGGAGACAGACAACGGAATTTCTCCGGGGAAAACCCGCTGACGATTACGGCAGGGCGAACACGCCCGGACTTCACTTTGGGCTGGGCAAATCGACGAAACTCCTATCAACTAAGACGTTCGCCCTTCCCACCAATGAATCGCCTGCGCCCCATCCTGCCCTGCCTATTGGGTGCATTGCTCATGGCAGGCGGATCGACCGCGATGGCCCAAAATGAAGGCGGCAACAACGAAGGTTCGGGCTTCCGCTTCACTTACCCGGTTCGCGACGAAGGTTCATCCCAGGTTTTCACCGCACCCCAACCCGCGTCCCCGACACCTGCCGGGCAGACCGCCGCAGCGGATCCGGTCGTGCCCGCTCCCCCTGCCTTGGACCCGATGCCACTGGCACCGGCCACCACGACCGCCGACGCCACTTTCGGAATGCCGGAGGACTCCTTCGAGCAGGTTGGCTCCTATGACGGCACCACGGCCGACATCGGGGAAGGCATCTTCGAGCGCCGCCCGTTCCGTTTCAGCTTCGCCGTCTACGAGGGCTACAACAGCAACGTGAACACGACGAGCAGCAACCAGATCGAAAGCATGTACACGCAGATTGCCGCCGGCGTGTCCTACGAATTCGGCACCTCGCGCCTCCAGTTGTCGGCCGCGCTCTCGGCCGCTCTGGCGTTCTATTACAACAACCTCGACCTGCAGAATGACGGCCTCTTCCCCACCATCAACTTCACCCTCGGGGCCAACTACGCCGCCACCCCGCGGCTGGATCTCTCCTTCGAGACCTATCTGGCCTACCAGTCGCAACCGAACTTCACGATCGCCGGCGCGCCCAACACCTATGACGGGGATTACCTGATCAGCTCAACCACCATCGGCGCCAAGTATCTCTGGCTCCCGAAACTCGCGACGGAGACGACCTACACGCCGGTCTTTTATTACTTTACCGACCAAGATCAAAACGACATCCAAGGCCGCTGGGAACAGACCATCGGCCAGCAGTTCCTCTTCTTGTGGAAGCCGACCACGGCCCTCGTCGCGGAATACGACTTCAACACGCGTCTTTATTACACGGCCAACGACCTGGACAGCATCGGCAATTTCCTCCTGCTCGGCTTCGACCACACCCTCAACCCGCGCTCGACCCTCACGGTGCGCGGCGGCGTCGAGCAAAGATGGAACCAAAATCCTTATGGCGGCGGAACGGACATCTATCTAGGCCCTTACGGCTCGGTCAATTTCAACTACTCTCCAGGC
>CAYQMP010000133.1:0-5389 GCA_964418615.1 uncultured Chthoniobacter sp.
GACGGCGACGCTACAGGGGTTTCGTTCCGCGGGCGCGAGGCTGGGCGGCGCTGGTAACTCAATAAGCGAAGCTCAAGCCGACGTTAACCCAGAAGACATTCTCCTGATCGATGGCCTCGAGGGCTTCGAGGGCGACGGAGTAGTTCACGCCGGCGAAGGCGGAGACGTATTCGTTGATCGCCACGGTGCCTTGCAGGCCGAACTGGAAGTTGTTCAAGCCGTAGACCTCGGTCGTGTTGTAGCCGAAGTTGAGTCCGAGCAGGGCGTAGGGTTGGAGGCTGACGATGTCGTCATAGACGGGCACATCGCCGTCGAGACGGAACTCGAGAAAGCCGCCCGGGTTGCTGTTCAGATCCCAGATGAAGACCGTGCTGGGAATGACATAAGGGATGGCCGTGGTGCCCAAGGCGACGAACAACTCGTTGCCGTAGGTGTTGTGGACGTGCTCGGAGTGACCGTCGTCGTGCTCTTCGCCTTCGTGTCCATGTTCATCATGGCCGTCTTCCTCCTCATGGCTGTCTTCGGCGTAGCGGGGCACGTAGCGGAGGTTGTAGCCGGGGACGACGAAGACGGGGCCGAGTTCGACGTTGTAGGCGGCGGTGAAGTCCCATTCGACCAATTCGTTGCCCAAGCCGAAACCGTTCCAGACATTGACCGAGAAATCCCCGATGCGGACGCCGACCTCGTTGACGTAGGCACCGGACGGGCCGGACTCGTCCACACCGTAATGCACGTGGCGGCTTTCCCAACCGGTGGTGAAACTCACGCCCCACACGCGGTCCGCTTCGGCCGCCCGGACCGGGATGCCCGTCTCTTGAACATCGACCGCCTCGTTGATCGCCGCCTCAGCGGCGACTCGCTCGCGGGAGCTATGGACATGCCCCGGACCGTGAGCATGAAGAACCGAAGTTGTTGTGGCCAAGGTAACTAAAACTAATAATGAATTGATTTTCATAATGCAATACTACTATTGAGTAGTTCATGATGCGGCCGGGTGTCAAGAGGGTATGGCAAAAAAATCCCGCGGTTCAGCGTGGGGGCAATTCGAATGATTGGTCGGCCAGAAAGCCGCGAACCTCGGCCACTTGGTTGCCGAACGTGACGATAACCGCGCCGCATTCGTCTTGGTCGAAGAGTTCCGCGCCGGTGGCGGCGAGGCGTGCGCGCAGGGCGGGCTCGTCGCTGCCCTCGCGGAAGGGATCGCGCGGAGCGAGGATGATGACGCGTGGCTGCACGGCGGCGAGGAATTCCTCGGTGGCGAAGAGGTCTTCTTTGTGGCGTCCGAGCACGAGGATGTCGGATGGCAAAGCCGCGGCATCGTGGCGCACCAGGGCGTCTTCCGCGGCGGCACCGCTGTCGGACATGAGGAGAATGCGGAACGGTCCTTGGTCGATACGCACCACGATGCTTTGGTCGTCGGCGGTGCGCGCCTGATCGGAGGGTCCCGGACGGAGGATGGTGACCGATGTGTCGTCTCCGGCGCGGAATTGGTCCGCGGGCAGGACGAGTGTTTTGGGAATTTCGTTTTCCCGCAGAAGCCGGTGCAGCGCACTACGCGAGCGGGCCCGGTCGCGCAGGGTGCCGGTGATCCAACGCCGCGGGGATTGTTCCTCGAGCAGGCGCGAGGCTCCGCCCAGATGTTCGGTGTCGCCGTGCGTGAGGAGCAGGGCATCGAGGTGTCCGACTCCCGCGGCACGCAGCGCGGGTTCGATGACGGCGCGGGTGTCATATCCGGTGCCGGTGTCGAACAGCCATGCCGCTTGGCGCGTGCGCAGGAGCTGAGCGCCACCGGTGGAAAGATCGAAGACGGTCAATCGCGCCGGCGGTTGGAGGAAGGGCGGCGGGAGATGGAACCACGCGCCGGGCAGTGCGGCGGCCCATTGCACAAAGGCGAGCAACACGGCGGTGACCACGGAGTTGGCGTGGTTGAAGATCGTGGCAAGCGCGGGGGTGAGGGCTCCGCCGATCAAGGCGAGGACGGCCAGTGAAAGCACAACAAAGGCCAGCGGGACGGCGACCATGTTGACCGGAAT
The DNA here is from genome assembly GCA_964418615.1 of uncultured Chthoniobacter sp. Taxonomy (GTDB): domain Bacteria; phylum Verrucomicrobiota; class Verrucomicrobiia; order Chthoniobacterales; family JACTMZ01; genus JACTMZ01. The sequence continues at coordinate 2,034 of CAYQMP010000133.1, forward strand.
GGCCAGCACCGGGACGAGGTGGAAAAACGAAACGGTGAGCGGCAGGCTGCCGAGCCACGAGGTGGCGGAAATGGCGAGCGAGGCGGCGGCGAGGCGTCCGGCTTGGGCCTGTCCACGCTGGAAAAACGAATAAAGTTTGCGGGGCAAAAACGGATCGGGCCGCCAGCGCGCGGCGAGGCGCCGGTCGAGGGGCGGAGCGAGCAGGATGATCGAGGAGACGACGGCGAAGGACAGCTGGAAGCCGGGTTGGAAAAGCTGGTTGGTGTCGAAGCCGAGCAGGACGAGCGCCGCCGCGGCGAGGCTGTTGCCGGGAGCGGGGGCGCGGTCGAGGAGGAATCCGCCCAAGGCGATGGAAATCATGGTCGCCGCGCGCAGGCTCGAGGGTTTGGCCCCGGTGACCAGCGAGTAGAAGAACAGCATGGGAACGATGACGAGGATGGCCTGCCGGCGGCTGAGTCCGAGCGGGCGCAAGGCGAGCCAAAGCAGCAGGGCAAACATGCCGACGTGGAGCCCGCTCACCGCGAAAAGATGCAGTGTCCCAGTTTGGCGGAAGGCCGGTTCGAAATCCTCCGCGGCGGGACCGCGCGCGCCGAGGGTGATGCCGGCGATGACGGCGTGGATGTCCGGACGCGATTCGATGCCGATGCCGAGCGTGCGCATGATCCACGCGCGGGCGGCGAGGGCGGCTGCTTTGACCGGCGAGCCTTGGTCGCGGGCGAGGAGTTCCGCTTGGGCGGGATCGCGGCTGCGCAATTCGAGAAAAACGCCTTGGCGCGCCCACCACGAAGCGGAGTCGAATTGTCCGGGGTTGCGCGGCGGGGCGATGGTGGCGAGTTCGCCTGCGATGCGCCATTTGTCGCCGTAGCGCGCGGTTTCTTCGCTCCGCCAGCGCACGACGATGTCGGCCGGACGCCGGATGGAGCCGGATCCTAAATCCCATGTCGCGACGCGCAGACGTGCGCGGTGGAGTCCCGGGGCGGATTGGGATGGTTCATCGACGAGCACCCCCTCGACCGTGGCGTGGCGCGGCGCGGTGACGATGGCTTCGGCCCATGCGCGGACGGGATTGCTGTTCCATTGCCAGAGGTGGACGAGGGCGAAGGTGCCGGCGGCGGCGAGGAGCACTGCGGGGGTGCCGCCGCGCAGGAATGAAAAACCGAGCGCGACGACTGTGACGAGGGCGAGAGTTCGAGGGTCGGGAGGGAAATGCTCCGCGACAAGAATGCCAACGACCGCGGCGAGGGCCACGCCGAGAAGGGGCAGGCGGGGAACAGACAGGGCGAAGGCCGGGCTTGCGCTTGGTTTTTGGGGTCCGACGCTCATAGAGCGCCGTTACAATAGGGGGGAGGTTTGATTATTGCCCGGCGAATTTGAGCAGGGCGAGTTCGACGCGTTGGTCTTCGTCGAAATAGAAACGCACGGCACCGTCGCGTCCGCGCAGGTCGGTGGGCACGGCGGCGCTGGCCCGCCGCGAGTGGATCTGGTGGAGTCCGGGTTCGGCCCGGTGGTAGGGCACGCCCCAGGCCTCGATGCGGCGGCAGTTGGCACAGTGGAGGGCGAAATATTCCTCCAAGGCCGTGCGCTCGAGGACGCGGTATTCGACGTTTTCGATCAGCTCGACGCTCTCGTAGTCGAAGAATTCCAGCGGATAGAGCCCGCGCGCGGGCAGGTGGGTCCAGCGCCAGCGCAGGACGCCGAGGCGGATGCGCGGGTCGTGCCCGGCCACGCGGTTGCGGAAGGAGAGTGTGTTGAGCGAGAGGATGACCGGGGCCTGCAGTCCGGCGTCGACCGTGACATAAACGTGGTCGACGTTTTCCTCGCGCTGCGAATTTTCGACTTCGAATTTGGCGACCGCCCCCGCGACGCGGGCCATCGGGGTCGACGGGAAGGCCACGCCGTGCGGATGTTCGCTGGGGGCGCGGCGTTTAATTGAACGAGAACGGGCTGTAGAGGTTGTCCTCGTAGGAGGAATCGAAAAAGGTGTCGATGGCCGGCGGCACGTAGGCGAAGGGCGCGTTGACGTTGCCGCCGTAGCGGTTGTAGTTCTCGCCCGAGAAATACGGGTGGCTCTGGTCGACCGCGTTGGGTCCTTTGCCGTAGAAGGCATAGGAGCGGCGCATGTAATTGATGACCGGGGCGGGCGTGCCGGCGGCGCGCAGTTCGGCGATGTCGGCATTGCTCAAGTTGTAGGCTTTGCGCGTGCTTTGCATGTAGCTGACCAGACCCGGGCCCGGGACGCCTTTTTCCGCGCATTGGGCCACTTCGCCCACCGAGAGGGGCAGGCCCTCGCGCACCTTGAGGACGGTTTCCGGCGAAACGCCGCGGTTGGAGAATTCCCCGAGGATTTTCGGATCGACTTGGGAGGTGGTGGCGCAGCCGGCCAGGGCAAGAAGGGCGAGGAAGAGAACCGGTTTCATAGGGTGCGGCATGGTGTTCCCCCCGCCGGCAGGTGGCAAACCAAAAGACCCGCGGACAAAAGGCTTGCCACCCCGGAGCACGGACGCTAGTTTTCCCGACCCTTTTCGGGGGAGACTTTTATGGCTTACGCAATCATCCAATCCGGCGGACGTCAGTTCCGCGTGCAACCGGGCGACGTCATCGACGTGGAACTGCTCGGCATCGAGACCGGCAAAAATGCCGTCTTCGAGGAAGTGCTCCTCGCGGCCGACGATGCCGGAGTGAAAATCGGCGACCCGCTGGTCAAGGGTGCCAAGGTCACCGGCGAGGTGCTGGAAGATGCGCGCAAGGCGCCCAAAGTCGTCTCCTACAAATTCAAACGCCGCAAAGGCTACCATCGCACCGTCGGTCACCGCCAAAAACACACGCGCGTGAAGATCGGCGAAATCAAAGCTTAAGGTTATGGCCCACAAAAAAGGACAAGGCAGCGTCAAGAACGGCCGCGACAGCGTCAGCAAGCGTCTCGGCGTGAAAAAATTCGGCGGGCAGGACGTGCTGGCCGGCAACATCCTCATCCGCCAGCGCGGGCGCAAGTATCTCCCCGGCCGCAATGTCGGCCTCGGACGTGATTTCACCCTCTTCGCGCTGGAGAGCGGCAAGGTCGAATTCGACCGCGGCGGACGCCGGATCAACGTGGTGCCGGCGGCCAACTGACACGATTTCCTCCCCGTGAAAGACCGGAGCCCGTCATGGGTTCCGGTCTTTTTCTTTACTCGGGAGTCCCGGAACCCGCGCGCGGCGGGTGTGGTCTGGAAGTAACCGGGGCGGGCGAAGCCCAGGGGGAACGGGCGTCTCGCCCGTTTGCCGACGGACAACACGGGCGGGACGCCCGCCACCCAAATCAGTGCGGCGTGGCATCGGCATCTCTCCGAGCCGTAGGCTCAGCCGGAGCGCAAGCG
>CAYQMP010000134.1:0-5364 GCA_964418615.1 uncultured Chthoniobacter sp.
AGGAGGGGGTAAGCCGCCCCGAGCCAAAGGAGGCTACGGCCCAAAGCCGGCGGAAAAGCCATCGCCCCGAACCCGAACACGTTGGACGGTGTCAGATTCCGGTAGACGAGCAGGCCGGCCAGAAAAATGACGATCGACGCATAAATAATCGCGCCGGAAACGATGTGCCCGAATTCCACCGTGCGGTCGCCTTGGTCGGTCAGGGCATCGCGTCCCATCATGACAAACCACGCCACGAGCACGATCGCCACCAGGGCGTCGGCCGGACCGACCCACGAATCGCCGACTTTTCCATCGCCGCGAACGAGCACGCGCCCGGCCAAGGGCAAATAAAACCGCAGACTCACCGCGGTGAGCACAACGAGCACCGCCAGCGCGGCAAAGGCGGGCAACCCGCTCACCACGCGTAAAATTCCGGCAGCAGGTAGGCCTGCCCCGGCTGCAAGCGGAAGCGCGGCGCACCGTCGAGTTGCACCTGCAGCTTCGATTGCGCGCCTGCGCCGAGGAGACGCAAGAGACGTTGGAAGTTGATCCCGGACTGGTAGCGGATCACGCCGGCGTCGGGCGCGTCGGCCAAGCGGCGCGCTTTGTCATAGGCATCCTCCACGTAGCCGAGTTGGTCGACCAGACCCGCTTCTTTGGCGTCTTTTCCCGTGATGATGCGCCCGTCGGCGAAGGTGTCGCGCAGGGCGTCGGCCGGAAGATTGCGCGCCCGCGAGACAATGCCGAGAAAACGGTCGTAGACCTGCATGACCATGCCCTCCACGTAGGCCTGCTCCTCCGGGGTGATCGGACGCGAACCGCTGAGCATGTCCTTGAACTTCCCGCTTTTGAAAACCACCGCGTTGAGCCCCACCTTGTCGAAGAGGCCCTCGTAATTGAGCGACTGGATGATCACACCGATGCTGCCGGTGAACGTCGTTTCGTTCGCCACGATCCAATCGGCCGCGCACGCGATGTAATAGGCGCCCGAAGCACCGAGAGAAGTCATGGCCACGACCACCGGTTTCTCTTTCTGCACCTTGAGCACCTCGTGGTAGATGATGTCCGCCGCGGTCACTTCCCCGCCGGGCGAATTCACCGCGAGCACGACGGCCTTCACGCTGTCGTCTTCCAGCGCGGTGCGCAGGGCGTTTTTGATGTCGTCGACCATCGACGTTCCCCACTCGGTCTGGTCGTCGGTGTAGATGACACCCTGCACCGGGATCACCGCGATCTTGCCGGCACCGGGAGCGCCTTCCTCGATGGTGATTTCCTGCAGCGCCGGGGAGAGCCCGCGCGCGGCCATCGTTTCCGCCCCGCCCGCCCCGAGCAGGGCCATGAGGACGAGGTTGAAAAAGAGGCTCGCGCAAAGAGCGAGGAAGACGAAGAGGAGCGCGCACCCGGACCGTTTCATGGGGCGCCAACATCGCGCAGCCCGGCGAACATGACAAGTCGCCAACCCGGCGCGGCTTGCCATTACGTTGCGAAATGCTTAATTGCCCGTTGAAGCAGTCATGCATCCCCAGAAAGACGCCCTTGTACGCCTGCTCGCCGACGACGACGAGCAGACCGTGCAGCTGGTCAAAGAACAACTCGCCAGCGACGGCGCGGCGATGCTCGACGACCTGCGCGACCTCGCCGATTGCGACAACCCGCTGGCCGCGCTGCATGCCCGCGATGTCCTCCACGAAATCGTGCAGAACGAGGCCCTCGACCGCTTCGAGCTTCTCTGCCCGGTCTTCGGCGACGGCTCCGATCTGGAAGAAGCCTGCTGGCTCCTCGGTGCCGCCCTGCTCCGGGGCTTCGAGGCCGCTTCCTACCGCCAGCGTCTCGACGCGTGGGGCGCGGAACTCGAACGCCGCCTGCGCCGCGCTTCCGGCGACCGTCACCGCGTCGACATCATGACGGATTTCATCGGCAGCGAGTTGGTCTTCGCCGGCAACACCGACGATTACTACAACGAGCGCAACTCCCTCCTCCCCTGCGTGCTCGATTCGCGCAAAGGCATCCCCATCAGCCTCACGCTGGTCTACATGCTGGTCGGACAACGGGCCGGCGCCCCGGTCGAGGGGGTCAATCTTCCCGGGCATTTCCTCGCGCGCCACGGGAGCGTGCTCTTCGATCCTTTCCACCAAGGCCGCGTGCTCGGACGCCGTGACTGCGAGGAAATCCTCCGCCGCCAGAACCAGCGCCTCGAGGACTGGCACCTCGCCGCGGCCACCCCGCGCCAGATGCTCACCCGCATCCTGGCCAACCTCCTCTACGTCTACCACCGTCGCGGCAACACCGCCCTCTACGACCGGGTCAAACACTGGAGCAACCTCCTCTGCCGCGCCTGATGCAGGCCGAGGTGATCAACACCGGATCCGAGCTCCTGCTCGGTCTGGTCCAAAACAAACACCTCGCCTGGTTGGCCGGCGAACTCGCTCCGTTCGGCATCACCATCAGCCGCCAAGTCTGCGTGCCTGACGGCCCGCCCGTCCGCGAGGCGCTGCGGGAGGCGCTCGGCCGCGCGGACATCGTCCTGGCCACCGGCGGACTCGGACCCACCTCGGACGACATCACCCGCGACGCCGCCGCCGACCTGCTCGGATTGCCCATGGAAGTCGACGAATCCATCGTCGCCGCGATCCGCGAACGTTTTGCCCGCCGCGGGCTGCCCATGGCGGACAATGTCATACGCCAGGCCGAAGTGCCGCACGGCGCGCAGGTCCTGCCGAACCCACAGGGCACCGCACCGGGACTCTATTTCCCTCCGGCGACCCTCGGGTCGCACCGCACGCGCCATCTTTTTCTCCTGCCCGGACCGCCCCGCGAATTGCAACCCATGGTGGCCGACCATGTTCTTCCGCTCTTGCGCGCCGCGCTTCCCGGAAACGCCACGCAGGAGCGCCGCATCTACCGCTTGACCGGCATCGGCGAAAGCCAAGTCGAGGCGCGCATCGGCCAAAGCATCGAGGGCCGGGGCGACATCGAAGTCGGCTACTGCGCCCGCCCCTCGGAGGTCGATTTCCGCCTCATCGGCGCACGCTCCGCGCTGGATGAAGTCGAACCGGCTGTCCTCCGCGAGTTGGGCGATTGGATTTACTCGCACGGCGATACGCTGGAAAAATCCGTCGTCGACCTCCTGCGCGACAAGCATCTCACGCTCGCCGTGGCCGAATCCTGCACCGGCGGCAATCTGGCCGGACGCCTCACCGACGTGCCGGGTGCATCCGAGGTTTTCCTCGCCGGCTATGTCACTTATGCCAACGCGGCCAAAGAACGCACCCTCGGCGTTCCGTCCGAGTTGCTGGCTGTTCACGGCGCGGTCAGCGAACCGGTCGCCTCCGCCATGGCCGAAGGCGCCCGCCGCGAGTCCGGGAGCACCTTTGCCCTGTCGACCACCGGCATCGCCGGACCCGGAGGAGGAACCGAGGCCAAACCCGTCGGCACTGTCTTCATCGGTCTCGCCGCCGAGGGTCACCCCGCAACCGTGAGACGTTGCTGGTTCCCGGTTGACCGTCCGACCTTCAAATACATGACCACCTCCGCCGCCTTGGACCTCCTGCGCCGCCAAATCCTCAACCTCCCCCTCGACCTCGGCGCCGGCGCGGCCCTTCCTCGCTTGGGATGAGCACGATTCGTCGGCGGGGACGCCGGCGCTACAGTTTATGTAGCGGCGCCGTCCCCGGCGCCGAACCCATACAATCCACAGCAAGATGCCGCTTCTACCTTCTCCGACCGCAACGCTAAACTCCTCTAATGCAAACCGGCATCCTCGGCGGCAGCTTCGACCCGATCCATCACGGGCATCTCATCCTCGCCCGGGCGGCCCTCGAGGAACTCGGCCTCGATCGCATCATTTTCATTCCGGCCAACCTCTCGCCGCACAAAACGGGCACCAAGCCCGCCACCGCACTGGACCGCCTCGCCATGGTGCGACTCGCCATCGCGGACGAGCCCGGATTCGAGGCCTCCGATCTCGAACTTAACCGCCCCCCGCCTAGCTACACCGTCGAAACCCTCCGCGAACTCACAGCTCGGTATCCACACGACAACTTCACCCTCCTCATCGGCGCGGACAATGTTGCGAAGTTCGACACGTGGCGCGAGCCGGACGAAATCCGCCGCCTCGCCCGCCTTGCCGTCCTCGATCGCGCCGGATCGACAACGTCGCATGAATTGCCTGTGGTCCGCCGCCTCGTCGACATTTCCTCGACCGACATCCGCCAACGCGCAACCGCGGGAGAGAGCATCCGTTATTTGACCCCGGACGCCGTCTGCGATTACATCGCAACCCAAGGTCTTTACCGCCCCGCGTGACACCCGACTCCGAAACCATCGCCCTCGCCGCCGCGCAAGCTGCCGCCGACAAGAAGGCGGAAAACATCCGGGTGCTCGATCTGCGCAAGATTTCAAGCTTCGCCGATTATTTCGTCATCTGCACCGGCACGAGCGAACCGCACCTCAAAGCCATCGGCACGGAGATCCGCGAGAAACTGCGCGAAAACCTCGGACTGACCGCGCACGCCGACGGCTTCCCGGCCAGCCAGTGGGTCGTCCTCGATTACAACGGCGTGATCGTCCACATTTTCCAGCGGGACAAACGCGACTTCTACGACCTCGAGTCCCTCTGGCGCGACGCACCGGTTGTGCCGTTCGAGGACAAGCCGGCCGGTTCCTGAAGAACCGCCGAGCCCGCCATCCTTCTCCTACTTCCGCGCCGTGGCCAAGACTGTCTGGAAGTGCGGGGCCCTGGCTTCGCGGCTGACCACGGAGACTTCGGCGTCCTTGAACCCGGCTTTTTCGATCAGGCGGACCAGTTCCACTTCGGAGAATCCCAGCCAGACGTGGGCGTAAAGCGTCCGGGCTTGCTCGAAGGAATGATTGAGCAAATCGAGCACCATGAGGCGTCCTCCCGGTTTGAGAATCTTGTGAGCGGCGGCCAAGGCTTTGCCCGGACTGGCCGCGTGATGCAGGGCCTGACTGAAAAGTGCCAGGTCAACCGTGCCCGCTTTGATCGGCGGGTCATCGATGTCGCCGAGGCGGTATTCCAAATTTTTCAACCCGTGCTCGGCCGCGAGCTTCGATCCGAATTCGACCATGGCCGATGAGTTGTCGACCGCGATGACTTTCTTCGCCGTGCGGGCGAGCAGTTGCGACAACGTCCCCTCGCCCGCCCCGAGATCGGCGATGGTCATGGGTGGGAGCAAACGCAAAAGGCCGTGGGCCAACGCGCGCCACGAACGTCCCGGCACATAGGTGCGGCCGAATTTTCCGGCCAGCTGGTTGAAATACTCGCCCGCTTTGTCCTGCCGCTTCAACAGGGCCAACTTGACCGCCGCGTCGTCCTGCGCGGCCTCGGGAAGCTCCTCCCCGCCCCTTTCGATCAGTTCGGCC
>CAYQMP010000135.1:0-5363 GCA_964418615.1 uncultured Chthoniobacter sp.
AGGTCCACGCGTTTGCCGTTTTCCAACTCGGCGACCGCCACGCTGCCGGGCCAGGGGTGCAACCCGCGTATCCTCCGGTCCAACTCCACCGCGCTTCCTTCCCAAGCCAAGCGGCCGCGGCTGCGGTCGAGCTTCGGTGCGTAGGTGGCCTTGCTCTCGTCTTGCGGGATTCGCGGAGCAGCGTCGTTCCCGATCAAGCGGATGGCTTCGGCCAAGGCCACGGGAGCAATCTCCGCCAACCGATCATGCAGCGAGCCGGCGGTCTCGTCAGGACGGAGGTCGCATTCCTTGCTCAAGAGGACATCACCGGTGTCGAGTCCCGCATCCATCCACATGACGGTGATCCCGCTGGTGCGGTCGCCCGCCAGCACCGCCGCGTGCACCGGCGCGGCCCCGCGGTGGCGGGGGAGAAGCGAGGCGTGCAGATTGATCGCACCGAGGCGCGGGAGATCGAGGACCTGTTGGGGAAGAATCTGGCCGTAGGCCATGACCACGAAAAGATCGGCTTCGAGTGCCGAGAGCTGTGCCACGGCCTCCGCGGAACGGATGCGCGCGGGTTGCAGGGGATTGAGACCGTGCCGCAGGGCCGCCTCTTTGATCGCGCTCGGCTTCACCTGCAGTCCGCGCCCGGACGGGCGGTCGGGCTGTGTGACCACGCCGACCATTTGCACCTCGGGCGAGGCCAGCAGCCATTCGAGGGATGGCAAACCGATGTCGCCGCTGCCGAGGTAGACGACCCTCATGGACGCGGCCGCGCCGGGCGGACGCGACGCAATTCACCGGCCGTCACCTCGCGTTGCCCGACCGAGTCGGCGCATCCCGTGCAGAGGTAGTCGTAGATTTCTTTGTCCGGCAGAACGAGGAGCAGGCGTTCGCGCACCGGCATGGCCTGCCCGCAGCGGCGGCAGAAAAGACTGCTGGCGCGCAGGCTCTCGAACTGCCCGCTCATGTCACCGCGCTGAAACCTTCCTCGCCGAAGTGATTGCGGCGATCGCTGACCAGAACGCTGACAATCGCCCCGAGCACGTCGACCGGAGACTGCGTGGCATCGATATGTTCGATCATGCTTTCGCCGTAATGCTCGAGCAGCGGACGCGATTCCTGCTCGTAGGTTTCCAAACGGTGGCGGATCACTTCCTCGTTTGCGTCGTCGAAGCGGTTGTCGCGCAAGGCCCGCCGCTTGAGGCGCTCGACCAGCTTGGCGCGGTCCGGGCAGGATAGATGGAAGATTTTCCGCACCCGGACGGTGTCCTCCAGCATCTGGGCTTGATGCACATTGCGCGGGATGCCGTCGAGGACGAGAAAGTCGTGGTCCGGATGGAAGGCGTGCGACTCCACGCTCTGGTCGATGCGGATTTTCCAGAGCTTGACCGTGATCTCGTCGGGCACCAATTCGCCGCGGCTGGAGTATTCGAGAAATTGCTGACCGAGCGGCGTGCGCAAGTCGAGGGCGCGGAACACGTCCCCGCAGGCGCAATGAAAGTAACCCGGCACCGTGCCCAGCGCCCGTCCCTGCGTTCCCTTGCCGCTGCCCGGCGCTCCGAAAATAAGGTAAGTCTGGTATTTGCTCATGGAGGTTTTGGCCAAGAAGCCGCATCTTACGCGGCTCGGCGGGAATGACAACGCACCTCTGCGGGGCGGCTTCCTTGACAGTGCCGAGCGCCACACTTACCTCATAGGTTCTCCCGCCCGTGCACACCGACGACCAAGTTCTTGAAGTTCTCCTCGACCAGTTCCGAGTGAGCAAGGAGCAGGTGCAACAAGCCCGGGAGGATCATCCCGAAACCCCCGTCCTGCAGGCCTTGCTCGCGGACGGCGCAGTGCAACCGCGGGACATCAACGAGGCTATCGCCTTCATCAACAATCTTTCCTTCGTCGACTTGGAAGACGAGGAGACCGTGGCCCGCATCCGGCAGTTGCAGGAACTCATCCCGGGCGATGTGGCCCGTCGACACCGCATTCTTCCCGTCCAACAGAGCGACCACGGCATCCAGGTGGCCATCGGCGACCCGATGAATTTCGAGGCCTTCGACACGGTTCCCATCCTGCTCAAGACGGAAGTCGAGTTCCTCTATGCCGATCCCGAAAGTCTCGAGGCCCTCCTGGCCGACATTTATCCGCGGCAGGACGGATTGCTCGCCGCCGGCACGGAGGAGGAGGCCGCGGGGGTCACGGGCGAGGACGATGCCGCCATCATCGTTCTCGTGCAGGACTTCCTCAAAAAGGCCCAGGAAATGCGCGCGAGCGACATCCATCTCGAACCGGTCGACGAGGGCTCGCGCATCCGCTTCCGCATCGACGGCGAATTGGAGCAATACAAGATGCTCCCGGCGACGCTCCACGGGGCCATCATCAGCCGTCTCAAAATCATGACCGAGACGATGAGCATCGACGAGAAGCGGGTCCCGCAGGACGGACGCATCCAGTGCCAAGTCAACGGCAAGGATCTCGACCTCCGCGTCTCGACCATCCCCACCTCCCAGGGCGAATCGGTCGTCATGCGTCTCCTCGACCAGTCCAACCTCTCGATCAAGCTGCCCGATCTCGGCTTCATGAGCGACGATCAGGAATATTTCCGCAGCCTGATCAAGCTGGCCGACGGCATCATCCTCGTCACCGGCCCGACCGGTTCGGGCAAAACGACCACCCTCTACGCCTGCCTCTCCGAGATCAACGACGAGAGCCGCAAGATCATCACCGTGGAGGACCCGATCGAATACGTCATGCCCGGCGTCAACCAGGTGCATGTCAAAGCCGACATCGGCATGACCTTCGCCCGCGCCCTGCGCTCCATCCTGCGCCAGGCCCCGAACGTCATCATGATCGGTGAGATCCGCGACATCGAGACGGCCGGCATCGCCATCAATGCCTCCCTCACCGGCCACCTCGTCCTTTCCACCCTGCACACCAACGACGCCCCCAGCGCCATCGCCCGCCTCATCGACATCGGCGTGAAACCCTTCCTTGTCTCCAGCGCCGTCCGTGCCGTCATGGCCCAGCGTCTCTGCCGCAAACTCTGCACCTGCAAGGAGCCGACGCATTTGACCGAGGCGGAAATGACCGCCCTGCGCCTCGACTCGGAGCAGCTGGCCGACGCCACCTTTTACAAACCGAAAGGCTGCGAACGCTGCCGCTTCACCGGATACCGCGGACGCCTCGGCATCTTCGAGATTTTCAAAGTCGACGACGAAATGCGGCAGATGATCAACCGCATGGGCGAAGGCGAGGACCGCTCCGAGCAGGTCAGCACCGTGCAGCTGCGCAAGCGCGCCCGCGAGCAGGGCATGCGCACCCTGCGCGAGGACGGATTCCAGAAGGTCTTCGCCGGATTGACCACCTTCGACGAGGTGCTTGCCGTGACCATGGGGGACACCGACTGACATGGACCCGCATCTCGTCATCACCACGCTCGTCGACCAGGGTGTCATTCCCGCGGAGCAATCGGACGAACTGCTCCACGCGGTCCTCGAAAGCGGCCGCCCGGCGGAGGATTTTCTCATCAACGAAGGCCACGTCGACGAGCACACTTTTTACCAGACCATCGCCAATTCGGTCGGAGCGAACTACATCGACCTCACCGGATTCGAGCTCGAGGCATCCCTGCGCGACAAAATCCCCGTCGGCTTGGCCCGCTTGCACCGCGCTTTGCCGGTCGCCGAGATCGACGGAACGCTCTACCTCGCGCTGAGCGATCCTCTCGACACCGAGCGCGTCTCCGAACTCCGCTTCGCCTTGAGCCAGCCGCTGCAGATCAGCGTGGCCGCGGTCCCGCGCATCGAGGAACTCATCGCGCAATATTACGAGTCGGTCGACTACGCCACCGAGGGCTTCTCGGCCCTGACCCAAAAAGAACTCAGCGCCAAGCTGAGCGAGGCCGGCACGGCCGTCTCGGCCGGCAACCTCAGCGAGGAGGAGCGCGCCCAATACGTCACCCAGATCATCGACAACCTCATCGACATCGGCATCAAAGCCAAAGCGAGCGACATCCATTTCGAGCCCTTCGAGGAATTCATGGACGTGCGCATGCGCGTCGACGGCACCCTGCGCTCGCTTCTCACCGCGAGCGACCGCAAAGCCTACAGCTCCATCGCCCGCGAGCTCATCTCCCGCGTCAAGGTCATCGCCAACCTGAACATCGCGGAAAGCCGCTTGCCGCAGGACGGACGCATCCAGCGCAGCGTGATGCGCGACGGCAAACCCTTCGCCATCGATCTCCGCGTGTCCACTTTGCCGACGCAATACGGCGAGAGCGTCGTGCTCCGTATTCTCGATCGGTCGGCCGTCCAGCTCGACCTCGACAAACTCGGCGTCCCCGAGCGCGTCAAAAAAACCCTGCGCGAGATGATCAAGTTGCCCAACGGCATCATCGTCGTGACCGGCCCGACCGGCTCGGGCAAAACGACCACCCTTTACGCCTGCCTGCGCGAGATCAACGACCCCGAATCCAAGCTTCTCACCGCCGAAGACCCGGTGGAGTATGACATTGACGGCATCATGCAGGTTCCGGTCAACGAAGCCATCGGTCTCGACTTCGCCCGCTGCCTGCGCGCCTTCCTGCGTCAGGATCCGGACCGCATCCTCGTCGGCGAAACGCGCGACCTCGAAACCGCGCAGATCGCCATCCAGGCCTCCCTCACCGGCCACTTGGTTTTCACCTCCCTGCACACCAACGATTCGACCGGCGCCATCACCCGCCTCATCGACATGGGCGTCGAACCCTTCCTCATCTCCGCCTCGCTCGAACTGGTCGTCGCCCAGCGTCTCGTCCGCCGCATCTGCCCCAAGTGCGTCGAAACCTACGAACCGACCGAGGATGAACTCATGCTCCTCGGCCTCTCGGCCCACGAGGTCGGCGACAAAAAATTCTTCAAAGGACGCGGCTGCGAGGAGTGCAACAACACCGGCTACAAGGGACGCAAAGGCATTTACGAAACTCTCCGCATCGGCGACACCCTGCGCGAAATGATCAACCAGCGCGCCCCGGGCGTCGTCCTCCGCCAGAAAGCGATCGAACTCGGCATGCGCACCCTGCGCGAAGAAGGCTTGGACGCCATCTTCAACGGCGAAACCAGCGTCGAGGAAATCCTCAAATACACCTGAGGCAAGCTACGAAACGGTGGCGAGGTCTCCTCTCCAGGTAGGGACGAGCGGCCCGCTCGTCCGCTTGATTTCCAACGGACACGCGACCCGCGTGTCCCTACCCTTGGAGACTCGTTCGATAGCCCATCTCCTTTTCGTGCCCGGCTTGACAATCAGGTGGATCGCGATGTCCCCATCGCGATTTCCCCCCTGAAATATCGCGCCGGGACGGCGCGATCCACCTTGGCGTAAAATCTTTGCGCGCCGACTACAGCGTGTCCGCT
>CAYQMP010000136.1:0-5312 GCA_964418615.1 uncultured Chthoniobacter sp.
AACATGCACATCGCCAACAAAAGCGGGAGGCGGCACAGGGAAAAACCACCAAGCGGCCGCGCCGAGCGCGGAGAGCAAAACGAGGATAAGAGCAACAAGCAGCCCCTTGCGACCACGGCCACTGCGCGCCTTGGCCGCCTCCAGCATGAGTTCCGGTCCACCGCGCGGACCGGGCGTTTGGCTCACTGGTCGCACGATCGGGGCACGGACTGGGAGCGGATTGGGGACAGCCTTTTCCTCAACGGGAGCAGAAACCTCGACTGCACCAAGATCAGTCTCGGCACTTGCGGCCGGCTCTTCCGGCTCCGAAGGTTCCGAGGTAACGATCTCTGGCGCACGGGCAACGGGGGGAGCCTGTCGAACCTGAGGGAGCGAAACCTTGCCGGAAGTCAGGGGCGGTTTGGCCACTTCCAGAGGTGAGGGTGCGGTCAGCTGACCTGTTCGCGGCGCGGCCTGTTTGGGAGGCGGCAGAGCCACTCGTTTGACCGCTGCGGCTGGCTTCACCTCCGGTGGGCGCACATCGCGGGCTGGAGACACCGCCACTGCAGGCGCGGCTGGCTTGGTAGAGACTTCCGGTGCCGAGGAAACCTCCTCCGGCTTTTTCGGGTTGAGAAGTGATGTCGGTGCGGGCTGGGCTTTCTTGACGGGCACAGGCGAAGTCATCGGCGGCACCTTGTCGCCCGTCTGCCGCTGGAAAAGCCGCTTGAAGAATGGCGCCGGTTTATCCGGAACCTCCCGTTTTTGCGTGGTTTCCGAGGCGGGCGCAGCAGCTTGCGGGGATTGGGTTGGTTGAGCTGCGGGTGATGGCGTGCTGCGGGGGGTGAAAGGTTTCTTTTGCGTGATGGCGGGGCTGATCGGTCGTGTGGCAGGGCGCTCGGCCGCTGTTCGCGCGGTCACCGGACCGGGCTTGGCCGCCGCGGGGGCAACAGCGGGAGCCTCGGGTGCCGGCTGGACGCGCACGGGTCGCGGGGGAAGCACCAGTTCACGCAAAGGACGCCACGCGGGCATGCCCTCGCGCCAGAAAAAGCTGTCGGAAGGAACTTTGCCGGCGGCCAAGGCAGACGGGAGTTCGCGCTCTTCGAATTGGCCGATGACTTCGCCGTTGGCGGAGAGGTAAACCATCTGGTTGCGGATCGCCCGTTCACCATGAACAAGGGCGTTGACCAAGGCAACCTTGATCCAAGGCGGCAAGGACACGCTTTCGTGCGGCGTTCTTCCGTGCGATAGGAGACAAGGGATGCGGCACTTGTATTTCGCCTACGGCTCCAATCTGCGCGCGTCGCAGATGCTGCGGTTGTGTCCGGGGCACGAGTTCCTCGCTGTGGCGCGCTTGGATAACCACCGGTTGGCTTTCACCCTGCCCGACACCGAGTGGCAAGGAGGGGTGGCCGATGTGATCGCCTCGGAAGGAGATTCGGTCTGGGGGGCGCTTTACCGGCTATGCGAGGCGGACCTACCGCCGCTCGATGCCTATGAGGGCTACGATCCGGAGGGACCGGCGGAAGCGAACGAGTATGTGCGCCGATTGGTCACGGTGACGATCGAGAGGGAGCAACGAGAAGCGGAGGCGTGGTGCTACTTTGTCCGTGCACCGCAGGGTCATGTGGCGCCGTCGGAGCGATACCGCGAGGCACTGATCGAGGGCGCGACCGAACGCGGACTCCCGGAGGACTACATCAGTGCAATGCGGCGGGCGTTCGAGGGCGGGGTCACGCGTCTTGCCTGACCACACGCCCTGAGCGGACGAGCGAGCCGCTCGTCCCTACCTTACTTTTTGCTGAATTCGAGGTGGTCTTTGTCGATGTCGGCGACGATGGAATCGCCTTCGCCGAATTGGCCGTCGAGGATGGCCACGCTGAGCGGGTTGAGGATTTGCTGCTGGATGACGCGCTTGAGCGGGCGGGCGCCGTAAGCGGGATCGTAGCCTTCCTTGGCGAGGAACTTCTTCGCCTTGTCGCTTAACTCGAGACGGATGTTCTGTTGTTCGAGGCGCTTGAGCAGACGCTTGAGTTGGATGTCGACAATGCTGGTGATTTCCTTGTCGGTCAGACGGTCGAAAATGATCGTCTCGTCGATGCGGTTGAGGAACTCCGGACGGAAGTGGCCGCGCAGGGCCTCCATCACGCGGCGGTTGCGCTCTTCGACCGGCAGGTCCTCCATGATGAATTGGCTGCCGATGTTGGAGGTCATGATGATGACCGTGTTTTTGAAATCGACCGTGCGGCCTTGGCCGTCAGTGATGCGTCCGTCGTCGAGGACTTGGAGGAGGACGTTGAAGACATCGCCGTGGGCTTTTTCCACCTCGTCGAAAAGGACAACGGAATACGGATGGCGGCGAACGGCTTCGGTCAGTTGTCCGCCTTCATCGTATCCGACGTAGCCGGGAGGCGCCCCGATGAGCCGAGCCACGGTGTGTTTTTCCATGTATTCGCTCATATCGAGGCGGACGATGGCCTGCTCGTTGTCGAAGAGAAATTCGGCCAGCGCCTTGCACAACTCGGTTTTGCCCACGCCGGTGGGTCCGAGGAACATGAATGATCCGATCGGACGGTTCTCGTCCTGCAAACCGGCGCGTGCGCGGCGCACGGCATTGGCCACCGACTTGATGGCCTGGCCTTGTCCGACCACGCGCTCCATGAGGCGCTCCTCCATTTTGACCAACTTCTGGCGTTCGCCTTCCTGAAGGCGGGTGACCGGGATGCCGGTCCACGTAGAAACGACCTTGGCCACGTCGTCCTCGGTCACTTCCTCGCGGAGGAGTTGCCCCCCGCCCTCCTTGGCCAGCTTCTTGTTGTGCTCCTCCAACTGCGCGGTGAGCTCGGGAATCTTGCCGTATTGGATTTCGCTCGCCTTGGCGAAATCGCCTTGGCGTTGGGCCATTTCCAGTTGGTTTTTCAGATCCTCGACCTGCTCGGCCAGCTTGCGCGATTCGGTGACCTGCTTCTTTTCATTCTGCCACTGCGCTTTGAGCTTCGAGCCCTGCTCTTTCAAGTCGGCCAGCTCCTTTTCCAATTTGGCCAGACGTTCCTTGCTGGCGGCGTCCTTTTCCTTTTTCAGGGCGGTGCGCTCCATTTCGCCCTGCATGATCTCGCGCTCGAGCTTGTCCAACTCGGTCGGCATGGAATCCAACTCGATTTTCAGACGTGAGGCCGCTTCGTCGATCAGATCGACGGCTTTGTCGGGAAGGAAGCGGTCGCTGATGTAACGGTCGCTGAGCACCGCGGCGCCGACGAGCGCGCTGTCTTGGATGCGGACACCGTGGTGGACCTCGTAGCGCTCTTTGAGTCCGCGCAGGATGGCGATGGTGTCCTCCACGCTTGGTTCGTTGACCATGACCGGTTGGAAGCGGCGCTCGAGGGCGGCGTCCTTCTCGATGTATTTGCGGTATTCGTCGAGCGTGGTGGCGCCGATGGTGCGCAATTCGCCGCGGGCCAGCTGGGGCTTGAGCATGTTGGAGGCGTCGGCCGACCCCTCCGCCGCGCCGGCGCCGACGATGGTGTGCAACTCGTCGATGAAGAGGATGATCTGTCCCTCGCTGGAGGTGACCTCTTTGAGGAACGCTTTGAGACGCTCCTCGAATTCCCCGCGGAATTTGGCCCCGGCGATCATCGCGCCGATGTCCATGGCGACGACTTTTTTGTTTTTCAGCGATTCCGGCACGTCACCGCTGACGATGCGGCGGGCGAGTCCCTCGACGATGGCTGTTTTGCCGACGCCGGGCTCGCCGATGAGAACCGGATTGTTTTTCGTGCGGCGCGAGAGGACCTGCATGGTGCGGCGGATCTCCTCGTCGCGGCCGATGACCGGGTCGATCTTGCCGCGCTTGGCCAACTCGGTGAGGTCGCGTCCGTATTTTTCCAGCGCCTGGTATTTCTCCTCGGGGTTCTGGTCGGTGACGCGCTGCGAGCCGCGCACCTCGACCAAGGCCTTCATCAATTTGTCGTAGGTGCCGCCGTCTTCCTTGAGCAGTTTGGCCGCCGCATCGGAGCCCTGCGAGAGGGCGAGGAGGTAGTGCTCGGCGCTAAGGTATTCGTCCTTGAGTTTCTCCATGACCCCCTCGGCGGCGTCGAGGGTCTTGCGAAGATCGTTGCCGAGATGCGGTTGCGCGCCGCCGGTCACTTTGGCGCGGCGGGAGAGTTCGGCATCCAGTTGCTCGCGCAGTCGCGCAGTGGAAACGCCGACTTTTTGCAGCAACGGGACGGCCACGCCCTCGGACTGGTCGAGGAGGGCGAGGAGGAATTGCTCGTTGCCGATTTCCTGCTGGTGGAGCTTGCTGGTGATGTCCGCGGCGGCGCTGAGCGCCTCCTGCATCTTCTGGGTGAAACGATCCGGTCTCATGCGACCGGAAGACTAGCACTATTTCAGCCGGATCCGCATGCGAATAAACGTCGGGATATCGAGGTCCTGTCCGTCCACCATGGTCGGATCAAGGTCTTTGAATCTTCCGCGCATGGCCTGATCGAGTGGCAGTTCCTCCTGGGTTTGCTCCGCCTCGGACTTCTTGCCGCCTTTGCCGCGTTTGCTGCCTTTGGCAGGCTTCTCGGCTTGGCTTTCGGGCGCCTCGGCGGGAACGGCCGCGGACTCGGGAGTGGCGGCGAACTCCTCTTCCTCGTCCGGCAGCGCGGGGGGCAAGCCCGAGCGCGTGCAGGCCAGAATGGTCACGGCCAAACGCCCCGCCGCTTCCGGATCGTCGGCGACTCCGACCTGCACCTGGGTGGAAGGTCCGAGGCGCGCCGAGAGATGTTTCAGCGCAGTCTGCAATTCGGCGAGGGTGACCGAATCATCGCCGGTCAAATGCAGGAGAACGCGGCCCGGTTCGGAAAGGAGCCGCCCCTCTTCGAGAAGCGGGCTGGCCATGGCCTGTTCCACGGCCTCGCGGGCGCGGGATGGCCCACTTGCAACGCCATAGCCGAAATGGGCCCGCGCATCGGCTCCTTCGAACATGGCCAGCAATTCGTCCAAGCCCACGGGCATGAGCGCGGGCAAGCTGACCATTTGTCTCACGGCCCGAACAGCCAGCGAAAGGACGTCCGCCGCCGCGGTGAACGCTTTGCCGAGTGGGGCGTCGGCCGGGGAAACTTCGATCATGCGGTCGTTCTCGAAGCAGAGCACGGCGAGGCAGTGGCGTCCGAGCCGCGCAACCGCCTCCTCGGCCAACTCCTGCTTGCGCGATCCCTCGGCGGCGAAAGGAAGGGTAACCACCGCGACAACGAGCGCCCCGGCCTTTTTGGCCTGCTCGGCCACGACGGGAGCCGCGCCGGATCCGGTGCCCCCGCCGAGACCGGCGCAAAGGATGAGCAGTTCGGTGCCCG
>CAYQMP010000137.1:0-5300 GCA_964418615.1 uncultured Chthoniobacter sp.
TTGGCCTCGGCCACGCCCGGGAGGGCCGCGATGCTGTCGCGGACGGTTTCCTCGAACGCCTTGGGCATGATGCCGCCCTGCATGTTGCTGACCACGATGTCGATGCCGATGGTGTCGAGTTGGTTGACCACGCTTTTTTCGTAACCCGAGGCCATGCCGACCAGCGCGACCACCGCGGCGATGCCGATGGCAATGCCAAGCACGGTCAGGCCGGTGCGCACCGGGCGCCGCCAAAGACCGCGGAAAATGATCTGCAGGAAGCTCATGGAGCCAGACCGTCGGAAACGACGCGTCCGTCGCGGATTTCGACCAGGCGCGTCGCGTGGCCGGCCAGCGCACGGTCGTGCGTCACCATGACCAAAGTGACGTTGTGCTCCACACGAAGGCGCAGGAGCAATTCCATGACGTGCGCGGAATTTTTGCTGTCGAGATTGCCGGTCGGTTCGTCGGCGAGGAGAATGGACGGACGGTTGGCCAGGCTGCGCGCGATGGCGGCGCGCTGGCGCTCGCCGCCGGAAAGCTTCACCGGCAGATGGTCGAGCCGGTGGGAGAGTCCGACCGATCGGAGCAATTCGACGGCGCGGTCCCGCCGCGCGGCGGGGGAACCGGGCAATCCGAACATGGGAATCTGCACGTTTTCCTCGATGGTGAAATTCGGCAGGAGGTGGAAGGACTGGAAAATGAAGCCGATGTCCCGCGCGCGGTAACCCGCGGGATCGGTCAACGAGGCCAGATCGCGGCCGCGGAACCGCAGGGTTCCGCCGGTCGGCCGGTCGAGCAGACCGAGCAGGTTGAGCAAAGTCGTTTTGCCGCACCCGCTCGGTCCGACGATGGCCACGAATTCGCCCCGTGCGATGTGCAAGTCGATGCCGCGCAACGCCGGCACGTTGCCGTTGTCGAATTCTTTGGTCAGCCCGGACGCCTGATAAAGCACCTCGCCGTCCGCGGGGGAAGCATCAGGCATGGGCGGCGGGGTGCACGGAATTGTCCCATTGCCTTCCGACCCGCGGGTCGGGGAGGCATTTGAGCAAATCCCAAAAGGCGGCGCGGTAGTTGGGGAAGGGCACGGTGTCGCCCTCGTCCTCGGGATCCAGCCAGTCGATATGGTTCGAGAGTTCGTCGTGCGGGATCGAACTCTTGATGTGGTGCACGCCGTGGAGGGGTTGATGGAGCAGCGTGAGGGAAACAAGGCGTCCGGGCAGGCTGTCTCCCACGATGCTGCGCGTCGCGCTGCGACCCGTGTGCCCGCTCAATCCGACATGCTCGATGTATTTGCGCCAGCTCTGCAGGTTGCCGGCGATGAAGGCCGGAATGAAGTAGAGCACGAGGAACCAGACCCATGCGTCATAAAAAGCCACGACACCGAGCAATGCCCCCCAGAGGACGATCATCGCGGCCGTCTCCAGCCAGATGCGACGCCGCACTTTGGGATTGGTCACCGGGGAAGGGTTGGCCAGGAAGACGCGCCAGAAAAGGAAAGGCGAATAGAAGAAGGCGAAGTTCAATTCGAGGAATGCCGCGGCGCGCCGCCACCAAAGCGGCTGTTGCGGATCGACGAAGGGCCAGAGTT
Source organism: uncultured Chthoniobacter sp. (assembly GCA_964418615.1). Lineage (GTDB taxonomy): Bacteria > Verrucomicrobiota > Verrucomicrobiia > Chthoniobacterales > JACTMZ01 > JACTMZ01. The sequence goes on from CAYQMP010000137.1 coordinate 1,571, forward strand.
CAAGGTCTTTCTCCGTGGCCAAGTTGACGTGATGCTTCTGGTGCAGCGCACGGTAGAGCGTGAACGGCGTGAGGCTGAAAATGCCGGCCAGCACGCCGTCGAATTCGTTCCAGAATTTGCTTTTGGTCAGGTTGCCGTGCGCCGCCTCGTGGAAGGCGATGAGCAGGGCATGCATGAAATGGCTCGAGACAAGGGTGAGCGGGATGAGCGGCCAGATCCATCCGCGGTAAAGGCAGTAGGCCATGACCGCGGTCGTGGAATAAAAAGCGGCCGAGACAAGCCCGAAGGCCGCATGGTTGGCCCACGGCTCGAAGCCCCCGGATTTTCGGTCGGAACACATTGGCGGAAATCTGCCATTCAAGCGGCCCCGCCCAGCACCCCGCGGAACAACCGGTCGAGTTCCTCGACCTCCTGTCGGTCCGCCACGGACGGGCGATGCAGCCAGATGACCTCGAATTTTTTGCCATCCTCGGTCAGTTCGCAAGCCAAGTCGAAGCGCGAGGTCCCGCTGGAGATGGTGCGCAGCGAGGTGGAGATGCCGGGGATGACGATGTCGGGGAAGGGATGGTTCTGCACGGCGAAGCGGACGTCGTAGACGGCGTGTCGCCCGCGTGGCGCCCCGGTTTCCACGGCGCGCACCAGTTCCGCGAAAGGCATGGCCTCGGCGAAATCACGGAGGGCCTCGTCATGCACCACGCGGACCAGATCGCCCAGCGGCTTGGCGGGGTCGATCCGGCAGCGCAGAGGCACGACTTCGGAAAAATAGCCCATGGTCTCCCGCACCGCCGTCTTGGTGCGTCCGGCCACCGGCGTTCCCAGCACCACGTCGTCGCGACCCCTCCACTGGTGCAGAGCGGCGCGGAATGCCGCGGCCAAAACGCTAAAAGGTGTGGCGCCCGTCCGGCGCGCCAGGACTTTGACTTCCGCGGACACGTCGGCCGGGAGATGGGTCACCCACTTTTCCAATCGCTCCGCGCCGACGGCATGATCCGCCGCGAAGAAGGGCCGCGCGCCGCGCAGGCGCCCGGTCCATTGCGCCGCCGCGCGCTCCAATTCCGCGGCGGTCCATCGCGCCCGCTCCGCCGCGCCCCATTGCCCGTAGGTCATGGCCAGAGGCGGCAGCGTGTCGCGCAGCCCCTGCAATCGTGTCATATCCTTGCCCGAGCGCCCCCACGCCGCGATGCACGCGGTGAGAAAATCCTCGACGAAACTCGTCACGGTCCATCCGTCGGCGATGGAATGGTGGATCGCCAGGCCGAGGGCGAAATGGTCGGGTCCGCGGCGCAGCATGGCCAGGCGGTAGAGCGGGCCGCCGACAAGATCGAAGGGCGCGGAGAAAACCGGGGCCAGTTGTCCCAGCACCGCTTCCTCATCCGCTGCGCCGGCGGACAGTTCCATCACCTCGAGCACCGGTTCCGCGGTCGAGCGGACCAGCTGCACCGGACGCTCCTTGCCGGGCAGGATCGTTGTGCGCATGACTTCCTGCCGGGCCACGACCATGCCCAGAGCCTCGCGGCAGAGTTCGGGTGTGAGGGGGCCGCGGATGTCGAGCAGCGAGCAGATGTTGTTCGAGGGGTCCTGCGGGGGCACGGGCGCCGTCTCCCACAATTCCCTCTGCGGGAAAGTCAAAGGCGCCAGCCGTGCCTGTCCGCTGGCCAGCCATTCCTTGAGGCGTGCGCGCGCGTCGTTCGCCATGCGCCTAACCGGCGGTGACACCGTCGCGGGACGCCGGCTTTTCCACCCCGCCGACCAGACGTTCGAGGTCCACGGCGTCGAGTTCCGCGAAGTCGATTTCCTCCGCCGAAATTTCCTCGTCGGCGGGCGCCGTCGAGGGCGCGGCGGCCGCCGGTGTTTTGCTCCCTCCAAGGTGCTCGTTCAACAAGGATGCGATCTGGCCGATGGTGCGCGCGCGCAGCAGGCTGGCCGGGGGCAGGCTCACGCCGATGGAGCTTTCGATCATGTTCTCGATCTCCACGCCCATCAACGAGTCGAGGCCGAGGTCGGTCAGCGGTTGGTCGGGGCGCAGGGATCCGGGTTTGACCCGGAGGACGGACCCCACCACGTCCTGCAAGGCCTGCACCACGATGGCCTCGCGTTCCTCCGGCGCGGCGGCCTCGATGCGCTGGCGCCAATCGGCCGCCTTCCCGCCGCTTTCCTCGATTTCCACGCCGCCGGCGAAGATTGCTTCGAGGAGGGGATTTTCCTGCAGTCCGCGGAACGATTGGCGCCATTTGCCCCAGTCGATGCGCAAGGCGACGGCCTGCGCCACGCGCGTGTCGAGCAGGGTGTCGAGCAGCGCGGTGACTTCGTCCGGTTGCATGACCTGCGTGCCGTAACGCGAAAGATATTCGGCGACTTTCTCATTGCGCGCCACGTAACCGGCGCCGCCGAGGGCGCCCCAGTTGACGGCCAGCGCGGGCAGTCCGAGTGCGCGGCGGTGATGGGCCAGCGAGTCGAGCATGGCGTTGGCCGCGGCATAGTTGCCCTGGCCGGGGTTTCCGAAAACGCTCGATGCGGAGGAAAAAACGACGAAGGCATCGAGCGGCTGGCCGAGCGTGTGCTCGTGCAGGAGCCATCCGCCCACCGCTTTGGGCTGCAGCACGGTGCGGAAACGTTCGGGGGTCAACTTCACCAGCGGGGCATCGTCGATGACCATGGCCAGATGGAATACGCCCTTGAGCGGACGTCCGCTTTGGCGGATCTCCGCGACGAGGCGTTGCACATCGGCGGCCGAACCGACATCGGCCGCAACCGGCAGGACTTCCACGCCCGAAGCGGCCATTTCCGCGATGAAGTCCCCGGCGCCTTCGGCCGCCGCCCCTTGGCGGCTGGTCAAGACGAGATGGCGCGCGCCGCGTCCGGCCAGCCACCGCGCGAGCACCTGACCGAATCCGCCGAACCCGCCGGTGATGAGGTAAGTCGCTTGCGGATCGACGTCGAAACCCGGAGCCGGCAGGGCTCCCCGGCGCGGCACCACGGGGTCGGCGAGGGAAAGCACGACTTTGCCGGTATGCTTGCCCGCCGCCATCAGGCGGAAGGCCGCATCGACGCGGTTGGCCGGATACGAACGGAACGGCAGAGGCCGGAAAACGCCCGCTTCCAGCAGGTCCGTGATTTCGGCCAGCAGGTCGCGCGTGAGCGCCGGATCCCCGGCGAAGACGGCGTCCATGGCCACCACGTGGAAGGACGCATTGCGCCGCAGGTGCCACATGGGGAGCTTGGCATTCTGGTAGATGTCGCGCTTGCCGATTTCGAGGAAGCGCCCGAATTCCGCCAGACAGGAAAGGCCCATCGGGATGGCCTCGGCGGCGAGGGCGTTGAGCACGACGTCGACGCCGCGGTCGCCGGTCAATTCCATCACCTTCTCGGCGAAATCCCCGCGCCGCGAATCGATGACATGATCGACGCCCAGCGTCTGCAGCAGGGCGCGCTTGGCCGGACTGCCCGCCGAAGCGATGACGCGCGCCCCGAGGTGTCTGGCAATCTGGATCGCGGCCATGCCCACGCCGCCGGCCCCCGCGTGGACCAGCACTGTTTCTCCGGGGCGCAGGCGCGCCACGTTTTTCAAGGCATGCCATGCCGTCATGAATACCACCGGCACGGTTGCGGCTTCCTCCGCGGTCAGGCCCGGCGGAACGCGTCGCACGTCAGCCCCGCGCGCCAGCGTGTGCGTGGCCAGACCGAAGACGGCCAGACCGAAAACCTCGTCGCCCGGACGGACATGATCCAC
>CAYQMP010000138.1:0-5297 GCA_964418615.1 uncultured Chthoniobacter sp.
GGGTTTGGGCGGGCGGGCCGTGCGGGCGGCGGCGCGTTCCGAGGCCGCGGCACGCACGCGGGTGCCGCGGGCCAAGGCTTCGTCGTTGGCGCGCTGACGCATGGTCTTGGCTTGGGTCATGCAGGTGCGGGCTTCGTCGGCCAGGCCCATTTTGTTGAGCACTTGGGCGAGAAAGCGGTAGGGCGGGATGTTGGACGGGGCGAGCTTGATCGCGTTGCGCAGGGCGAGGGCGGCTTCCTTCCATTGTTCCGTGCGGGCCAAGGCGAGGCCGAGGTTGACGTGAGCCAGGGGGCTGTTGAATTCGAGATCGATGGCCTCGAGCGAGCTTTCGATGCAGGCTTCGTCTTCCCCGCGGTGCAACTGGCAACGTGCGATGATGGCCCAAGCCGGTGCGTAGCCGGGGTCGCGGGCGAGAATTTCCCGCGCGGTGGCCTCGGCTTCGTCCCAGCGGCGCAGCTTCAGCAGGGTGCGGGCCAGCTGCTCGCGCAGTCCGCCGGCCGACGGATCGCGTCCGCGCACTTCCTCGAGAAGGGCAAGGGCGCGCTCGTGGTCGTCCTGCTGGTAGGCGATGTTGGCGCGGATGAGGGCGATGGTGTTGGCGTCCTTGAATCCCTCGAGCGAGGCATCGATGGTGGCCGCGGCCTCGTCGGTCAGGCCGAGTTGGAGTTGGCAATGGGCGAGGCGCTGGGCGAAGTCGGGACGTTGCGGGACGGCGTCGTGGACTGATTCGAGCAGGGGCAGGGCCTCCTCGTAACGTCCGCTGTGCAGGAGGGCGCAGGCCAGTTGCCAATCGTTCTCGCGCTGGGTCTGCTCGGCCGCGGCGGCGGCGTTGTCGGGAACGGCATCGATGTAACCGAGGGCGACAAAGTGCTCGAGCATGGCCTCGCGTTCTTTGTCATCGAGCTGGAAGTCGACCGCCGCCGCGTGGTCCGGTCCGGTTTGTTCGTGGCTGGGCACGTCGGCCGGGAAATCCTCCTTGGCCAGCGCGTCGCGCAGCACGCGGCCTTCCATATCGTGGCCGCGGGGCAGTCCGAACCACGCGAGCACGGTGGGGGTGATGTCGGGCAGGCGTGCGCCGTAGATTTCGCCGCCGCCGGTGCGGAAGCCGTGGCCTGAAGCGGCGACGATGCCCTGCGCGCGGTGCCAGACGACGATGCCCGCGGGGATGCGCGGGGTGAAGCGCGGGCGCAGGTGGTCGCTGTGGAAACCGTGGTCGGAGATGACCATGACCCCGGCGTCCGGTCCGGCCAGATCGACGAGGCGCATGAGCATGAGGTCGTGCAGGCGGTAGGCGCTGTTGACCACGTCGTGGTAGCGCGCGAAATCCTTTTCCGGCGCGCCTTCCATGCGCGGGGGATGGAAGGGCATGAAGAGGTGGCAGATTTCGTCGATGGCGCGGAAGTAGACCATGGTGAGGTCCCACTCGCCGTCTTCCATCAGCCACGTCGCGGCGGCCTGCACGCTGAAGGCCTCGGCCAATTTTTCGGCCAGCATGAAAAGGCGGCGGTCTTTCTCCTGGTCGATCTTGTCCGGGTCGGCGACGAACATGCGCAGGACATCGGCGCCCAGTTCGTGCGGCCCGATGCGCAGCGGGGAAAGTTTTTCCGCGAGCGATTCGGGCCAGAAGGTGCCGGGCGGCGGGGCGGGCCAATCGGACGGCGATTCGACCGGCGTTTTCGGCGCGTGGGCGAAGAGGTTGGAGACCATGCGCACGTTGGGATCGCGTTCGCCCTGCGAGGCGAACCAGCCGACAAGGTTGGTCTTGAGCCCGTGGGCGGAGAGGATGTTCCAGACCGCGCGGCAGCGGCGGGTGGCGGCGGAGACCGGCACGACCTGCTTGTCGCGCACCTCGGTGAAGCCGTGCACCCCGTGCTCGGCGGCGTGGCGACCGGTGGCGATGGTCGTCCAGAGCATGGGCGAAAGCGACGGCTCGAGCGTGGTCAAGTTGCCGTGCACGCCCTCGTGCAGGATCTTGGCCATCATGGGCATGGTGCCCTGCTGGACGAGCGGTTGGATGATTTTCCAATCGGCAGAATCCCATCCGACAACAAGGAGGCGTTTGCGGGTCATGAGCGGACGATCACTTTAACCGCAGAGAGCGTGGAGGAAAGGGCTCGGTTGTTTCGGGGGTAGGGACGGCTGGCTCAGCCGTCCGTTTGTTGGGGAGCGGACGAGCGGGCCGCTCGTCCCTACCTTGCGGAAACAAAGCACCCGTGCCGCAGGCGCGGGACGGGTGTTGGTGGGAGCTGTGCTGAAATCAGGCCGCCTTGTCGGCGCGGAATTTTTCCACGCCGCGGGCGCCGGCGGCGAGCTGCAAGAGCGCCGGGGAGGCGCCGCGTTGGTGGCGGCGATGATGCCAGACAGCGGCGCCGAAGAGACCGGCCAGCGCGAGCAGGGCGTAGGTGGAAGGCTCGGGCACGGCCCCGGCTTCGATGGGGGTGTTGACTTGGTCCTCGAAGGCGAAGCCCGTGACGGTTACGTCGACAGTGCCCAGATAGGGAGGGGAGAAGGTGTTGCCGGATTGCACGCTGACTTCGACCCAGCCGTAGTTATAGTCGCCGCCGCCGGCGTCGATGCGCAGTGGGGCGAAACCGGTTTGCGTTTGGTTGGGACCGAAACCCCAATTACCAGCCGTTCCGGCGGCATAGCCGCCGAAGAGATAGGCGGACGCAGGGCCATACGGAAAGGGAGCGGGAGAGATGGCGCTCCAAGACCACGATGAGCCACCGGAGATTCCGTCGTTGAGAGCCAAACGCTCGACATAAGAGCCCGTGAACCCCCACTCGATGTTGCCGAGCGGATTAAGATATCCGGAGAGACCACCTGAATAGCCAGCGAAATACAGACCGAATGTTGTCCCACCAGTGCCATTCAACGTGTAAGTGCCGGTGCCGAGGTTGATGCTCCCGAAGTTCAGGGTCTGGCTAATTTGGAACGTCTGGTCCGGATTGACGTCAAAGTAGATAACGGCGGCGTCTGTTGTTCCCATGGCCGAGGCGGTGGCCACGGAGCCGATGGCGACTTTGGTGTAAGCGGGGAGGCGGTTGGCGTGGTTCATTTTGCGCATGTTTTTCTTAATGCAACACAAGGCCGGTTTGAGGTCAACCCGCGCAGTCCTTTTTCGAGCGCGAGGCGGAGGGGCTTTAAGCAAGCGGACGAGCGGACCGCTTGTCCCTACCTTGGCAGTGGGCGGTCGGGGGTCTAAACTCGCCGGAATGCGTGGCGCTGCTGGTTACCTTCTCGTTGCGTTGCTGGCTTGGCTGGCAGTTACTGCCCGCGCGCAGGGGGAAGGCGGAGGCGCGACGCCGGAGTTACAGTCCATGCTGGACGATTTGACCGGTGGTGAGCCGGAGGTCCGGCCTCCGGGCGCGGGGCAGCAGAAATTCCTCCTTTCGGTCCGCCGGGCGGTGCAGTCGCAAGACTGGAGCGCCCTGGCGCAGCTTTCCGGGCAGGCACCGTCGTCTGTGCCGCGACCGCTGCGGGATTTTTTGCTCGGTTATGCGGAGCTGCGCTCGGGCCGCGGCGAATCGGGCGGACCTCTTCTGCGCAAAGGCTTGGCCGGATCCGCCGCGACGGGCCGTCTCCCCGCGCTGACCGCTCTGGCGGACCAATTGGGCGCCAAGGGCGAGACCGATGCCGCGCTGCTTGCCTTGTGCCGTGACCCGGATTGCGCCGGCGAAGCCTTGGCTGCTGTGCGCTGGCGCGTGGCCGATCCCGAGATGGTCGTTGCTGCCTATGGCGAGGCCGTGCGCGTCGCGCCCGATGCTCCGGCGGTCCGCGACTTCGGCCGCTATCTCGCGCTGTTGGCGGGCGAACCGGTCGATGACGACGATATCGATGCGGCCGTGGCGGCGGCTCCGGAGGACCGACTGGTTCGCATGACGCTTTTGCTGGCGCGCTTGCGCTCGGAACAGCCGGCTGCCGCTTTGTCCGCGCTGGATGACATCGTGGTGGTCTTCAACCGTATGCCGCCCGGACCGCAGGCGGTGATCAGCGCCGCTTACGCGGCGGCCGGGGACAAAGAGCGGGCGGTGAAGATGGCCTCGGCGATCAATCCTGCCCAGTTGCTGCCGGAGGAATATTCGCTCGTCGCGCCTTTGCGCGCCGAGGTCATGGCACAGGATTTCGAAGCGACGGCACAGTGGCCGTCCGCGTCCGATGGAACACCTTGAAGGTGCGCTGTCCTCAGGAATTGCGGTCCGCGCGGAATCGCGCCACGCCGCGGGCGCCGGCGGCGAGTTGCAAGAGCGCGGGGGCGGCACCGCGCTGGTGGCGGCGCTGATGCCAGACGGCGGCACCGAAGAGACCGGCCAGCGCGAGCAGGGCGTAGGTGGAAGGCTCGGGCACGGCCCCAGCTTCGATCGGGGTGTTGGGCTCACCTTCGAAAGCGAAGCCCGTGATGGTTATGGAGCTGGCCGGGTCGGCCACGGAAACCTGAGCCCAGCCGTAATTGTAGTTCCCGCCACCGAGGTCAATCCTCAGTCCGAGGTAACCGGAGTCCCCCGGTCCCCAGTAAGCGGGAGTTCCCGGTGCAGAGGTAAAGGTCAACGCCCCGGAGATCGGGGTGCCGGCGGCAAACTGGTAGGTGTAATAACCGCCTAATGCCGCCGCTTCGATCTGGTAGCCGACAAACTCCGGGCCGGAGCCGGAACTGCCCAATAAGAACGATGGGGTGGTGCTATCGTTCAGGGAGTAGGTCCCCGTCACGAGATTGATGTTGCCGAAGGTAATGCCGGTGGCGTTGGGGATCGTCTGGTCCGGATTGACATCAAAGTAGACGACGGCGGCATCGGTGGTTCCGATGGCCGAGGCTGTGGTGATCGAACCGAGGGCGACTCTTGTGTAAGCGGGAAGGCGGGAGGGGTGGTTTTTCTTGCTCACGGGTTTTTCACTACAACACGAGGGGGTGTCTTGGTCAACCCGTGGAGGCTCCGATCGGGCGGTAGGTGAATGAGCTTTGGACGAAGCGGACGAGCGGCACTCCGAACCGTAATTCCAAGCCCCCAAAAATTTCGGACCTTGTGGCCTGAGGTAGGGACGAGCGGCCTCTCCGAGCCGTATCAGTTGATCGCAGTGGCGATCCGTCTCCGTCCGCCGCGGCGGACTCCGGCTGGCTCTACGAGCCGGAGCGCCGCTCGTCCGTTCTGTTTCCAACGGACACGCGAGCCGCGTGTCCCTACCTTGCGGAAGCAAAACACCCGCACCTTGCGGTGCGGGTGTTGGTGGAAATTGCGCGGGGATCTCAGGCCGCTTTGTCGGCGCGGAATTTTTCCACGCCGCGGGCGCCGGCGGCGAGG
>CAYQMP010000139.1:0-5294 GCA_964418615.1 uncultured Chthoniobacter sp.
CCCAAGAAGCTCGACACCGAAGTCGGCGAACGCGGCGTGCGCCTCAGCGTTGGTGAAAAACAGCGCATCTCCATCGCCCGCGCTCTGCTCAAAGACCCGCCCGTCCTCCTCCTCGACGAGGCCACCGCCAGCGTGGACAACACCACCGAACGTCTCATTCAGGAAGCCCTCGACCGCCTCCTGCAAAAGCGCACCAGCTTTGTCATAGCCCACCGCCTGTCCACCGTCCGCCACGCCGACCAGATCCTCGTCCTCGATCACGGCCGCATCGTCGAACGCGGCAAGCACGACGAACTCCTCGCCCGCGGCGGCCTCTACGCCCGCCTCTGCGCCGGCACCGGACTGCTCAACGAAGGCTAGCGGCACGTCAATAGTCCCGGCACGTTCGAGGTCGCCGGTCAGCGGACCGCACCCTTCCGGTGGATCGCGATGTCCCCATCGCGATTTCTTCAAACAAATACATCCTTGCTTTTGCGTCCTCTGAGCCCTCTGCGGTTTCCGCATTGACACCCATGTTCCAAAAACCAATCTCACCCCATGGAAAACACGCCTCCGCCCGTTCCCTCGCCGACCAACGACAACTCCCTCGCCGTTGTCATGCAACTGCTCGGCTTCGCCGGCTTCGTCTTCCCCTTCGGCAACATCATCGCCCCGCTCATCCTCTGGCTGGTCAAGCGCGCGGACAGCCCGCTCCTCGACCGAGCCGGCAAAGAAGTGCTCAACTTCCAGATCAGCTACACCATTTACGGGGCGGTGGCCGGCCTGCTCTGCTTCGTCCTCATCGGTTTCCTCATCCTGCCGGCCATCTTCATCCTCTGGGTCGTCTTCATGGTCGTCGCCGCGGTCAAAACCGGCAACGGCGAGGAATACAAATACCCCCTGACCATTCGCCTCCTGCAGTAGCGACTTCCGGAGGAATGTTGCCGGCTTCCATCGTCGTCGGTCTCCTGCCGTAACTTACTGGTCGGGAGTAAAAATCCCTATTGACCCTCCGCCGGAAAAGCGTGATTTTTCCCGCCTACCTTCCGCCCCCCGGATATGGCCAGATTCTCTCATCGCTCGACACGTTTGGCGCGCCAGCGCGAGAGTGCCGTTTTTCGCAGCGTCTTGATGCCCGTCAGCACACTCATCGGCATGGTCGGCCTGTTGGCCGTCGCCCTCATTCTCTTCGACCATCTCATCAACAATCGTTGGGAAGCCGAAGCCTTCGCCGTCGCCACCACCGCCGCCATCCTGCCCGTTGTTCTGCTCCTCTATCGCTGGATGCGCGGCCACTTCAACCGGCAGCTGGAAAATCCCTGAGCGGGCAGCACTCGCATCCGCCCGATTTGACAACGATCATCATCCGTCCGATGATGTCGACTGTAGGGGGCGTATTTGGTTTCGACTCATGGTGCGAAGCGACGTCCGCATGCCGAGGATGATTCGTTGGCCTCGTAAAAAATCGGATCAAAAAAATAACAGCAGAGACCGAAGATCTCGCTCTCGCGGCTTAATCGCCCGCGACGGCTTCCAGTTGACGCCTGCTAGGCGGGAAGCCGACGACAGCAGGCAACTCGGCGACGGGATCGACCGCCGCCGCCGGGGATCTTCTCGCGGACGATACGACGAGGGTAGCGCGCTGCCGAGCAGCCCGAGTCCGACAACTCACCGGCAGCTAAGCATGTAGCGGGCGGCGTTCAGCGCCATGAGGACACGGGTTCGACTCCCGTCGCCTCCAGTTTCTTTACCTCACCGCCTCGCGGTTCGTGATGTCCCTCGCGATGCCGATCAGGCCGATGCATTCGCCTTTTTCCGAGTAGACCGGCGACTTGACCGTCTCGAGCAGGCACTTGCCGCCGTCGGGATGGTCGACGGACTGCTCGTAAGTCAGCGGTCGGCCGGATTCCATGACTTGGATATCCTGCTCGAGAAAAGTCCGGCACTGTTCCGGCGGGAGGAAGTCGCAGTCGCTTCCGCCGATGATTTCCTCCGCGGCGCGCTTGGCAAAACGGGCGAAGACTTTGTTGCAGGTCATGTAGATACCCCGCGCATCTTTCATGAAGATGAGGTCGGAGACCGATTCGAGCAGGCTCTCGAGAAAAGCCGTCTCGCGCCGCAAATCCTGACGGCTCTGCCAGTAGTCGACCAAGGAGCGTACCATCACGGTGAACTCCTCGATGTTGGGCGGTTTCAGGACGAAAAAGACGCGCTCGCGCAACAGCGCGTGGATTTCCTCGGGGACGATCTTCGAGTTCGCCGTGCAGAAGACAATGTCGATGTCGGGGTCGATCTCGCGCAATTTTTCGGCCGTCTCCAACCCTTCGGCATGGAGCGGCATCTTCATGTCGACGATGCAGAGCGGATGATGGATCCCTTGCGCGACTTCGCGGCGGTATTCCCCAAGAAGTTTTTCCGGATCGGAATACGTGCGGCACGCGAGCGCTGCGGCTCGTTCGTCCGCGCTTGGGGAAACAAGGACATCGAAGTCGGAGGAGGACGACGCGTTGAATACCTTGCGGTAGAGCTCGAGAATTTCGACTTCGTCGTCGATGGCGAGGATGATGTGCTTAGGCATGGTTGACGGTCACCGTGACCCGAGCCCCTTGGCCCCGGCCGACGGAGAAAAATTCGAGCTTCCCGCCCGAGAGTTCGAGGTGTTTGCGGAAGTAGTGCAAACCGAGGCCGTGTCCGTCGGGCTTGGTGGTAAAGCCCGGTTCGCCCAAACGCGGCAGGTCGGCTGCCGCGATGCCGCGACCCTGGTCGGTCACGGTCACGACCGCGCCATCCGGGGTCTGCTCGCAGTCCACGCGGACCGTGCCGCCCGGCAGTGACGCCTGCACGGCGTTGCGGATGATGTTGTCGAGCCCGCCCTTAAGCATGGCGCGGTGGCTGCGCACCATGACCGGTCCGGCCGCGGACCACTCCACCGTGGCGTGGCTTTTGCGGAAGCCGGCGGCGATTTCTTCGAGCAACTGCGGAAGGTCGATTTCCTCGCTCATCCGCAAACCGTCGGTCTGGAATTGCGCGGTCTTTTGCAGCTTGGTTGCCGCTTTGAACGCGGCCAGATCCCGCGAGAGCGCGTCGTTGATGCGTTGCTTGAGGCGCGTGATGGAATCGGCGATGGCCTTGAGCGCGGGCACGTTCTTGCCGGTCAGCACTTCCTCGAAACGGCGCAAGGTGGCCTCGCCGGTTGCGCCGCCGGCGCGGATCAAACGGAAAGCCTCGGGGTATTGCTCGGAGCTTTTGACCAGTTTGTTCAGGTCGATGAGCGAAGACTCGAGGATGGTCACCGCGTTGCCGATGTCGTGCAAATGGGCGGCCGCGGATTCGTAGAGGCCGTTGATGTAAGCAAGCTCGCGCTCCCGGGCGTGCAATTCGGACTGCAACCGCGACTCCAGCCCGGCCAGTTCGTCGACCTCCTCGAGCAGATCGGAACGCCGGACCACCAACCAGAATTTCCAGCCTGTCGTTGGCACCCCGGCTTGGGCGAGGAAAACCTTGCCGCCTGGCGTGCCGATCTCGCGCAGGCTATCGTCCGAACCGAGAAAAGCCGTCAACTGCTCCCGCAGGTCCGCATCGTCCACCTTGGACAATTGCAGCACCTCGGGGTCCGTTTTCTCCTCGGTAATCGGCGCCGAATAAATGAAAGGCTTCAGCTCGCCGAGGTCCAATATCTGCCGCGCCTTCTCCGTGGCCGCCAGAATCGTCCCGCCCGGCGCCACGAGCAGCGACGAGGCGCCCCACGGCAAACTGAGCCGCACGATGCTGTCGAGCATTTCGCCGACGGTGACATCGAGACCCACCACACCCCGCAATTCATCCGTGACATAAACCGGGGCGATGCAGGATAACATCCAACCTTTGCCCGCCGGATCGGCGTAGATACTCGTCCAACGCGGACCGCGCCCCGGATTGTGCTCCGCATCGGCCTCGTAGAAAAAGTTGAACTCCCCCATGTCGAGTTCCGCCGGATAAACCTCCCACGGCCGCTCGATGAAGGGGTAGTAGCGGTTCAAGTCCGCCGGTTCGTCGGTGTTGAGGTAGGCGGCCACCACATTCGGCGTGTCCTCGACAACGTGGCGGTAAAGCGGATTAAGCACCACGCTTTTGCGCGCGAATTGCCACTGCGCCTCGCCCATCCGCTCGATCGAAGAGCGCGGAATGAAGAAACTCGAACCGTCCTTGAGGTTGCTCTGGAAGATGCAACCGTTGGGCGCTTTCTCGAATTCCGCGTGCACACCGACCGCCACGGAATCAAGCTCCTCGAAGAGCCGCGCGTGCTCCTTGGCGAACGAGACCGTTTGCTTCTCGATCACACGGAAGTTCTCGTCCAACCCCTGCGCCGGTTGCTCGGCCAGCGCCCGCAGCAAGCCCTTGAGCATCTGCTCGGTGACGCGTTTGGAAAGGCCGTCGTCTGGCATGAGCGAAGGATTTTGCCCCGATGGCCCGCGGTCAAGCCGGCGCCGACCGGCGAATGGCCGTCAGACGTGGCGAATATCCGCGGTGAGGGTCGTTTCCCCGGACGATCCGCCGGACTGGACCTTGAGCGATCCGCCCGCCGAACGGAGAAAAGCTTCGAAAAGGAAAAATCCCAAAGCCTGCTCGCCCGCGCGCGTCAGTTCGTCCAGGGAACGGGGCGCCGCTTCGCGGGGTTCGTTGATCACGGTGACCACCGCGCCGGACGACGTGCCCTCGCCGAAGACACGGATGCAACCATCGGCCGGGGCCGTCTCGACCGCGTGCCGCAGGACGCAGTCGAGTCCTTGCGCGAGCGGCTCGCGATGACTACGCACGCTCAAGCCGGGATTGATGTAGGGCTCGATGGAACCATTTTTCCCGTGCCACTCGCCGCAGATCCCGTTGAGCACCTCGGACAAGGGCACCACCACGGGGGCAGCCTCGCGCACGGACCGCATCATCCGCTGCTTGGCATTCCAGCGGTCGACCAGCCGATGCACTGTGTTCCGGAAGTCCGCCTTGAGCGACTCATCGACCATCGGCAGCCGGAAAAGAAACGTGTTGTCACCGGCCGCTTCACGGATGTCTTCCAGTTCGATGTCCGGCAAATGCGTGGCGACCACAATGCTGATGTCGGGGTCGAGTTCGCGGACAAGCCGCACGGTCTCGAAGCCGCGGCGGTTGTCGTTCTGCTTCTCGAAACGCATGTCGATGATGCACAGCGGATGACGATCGCCGCGTTCCACCATCTGCCGGAACATTTCCTCGAACTGCGAAAAGTCGCCGAGAGAGTGCGGCACCAACGGATGATGACGCGCAACGCCGTCCCGGGGCGGAAGCGGGCTGAATTCCTC
>CAYQMP010000140.1:0-5275 GCA_964418615.1 uncultured Chthoniobacter sp.
CTCAATCTGGAAAAAAACCGGGCCCTGCTCCGTGAGCGGACGGGTTGCGATTTTGCGGTCCGCAAGGTCGCCGTGCGCGATCTGGCCAAAAAGCGCGCCGTGGACCTCCCGGCCGGGCTGGCCACGGACCAGTGGCGCGAGTTGCTCGACGATCCGTCTGTCGAGGTGATCGTCGAATTGATGGGCGGGATCGACGAGCCGCTCGCCTTGGTCCGCGAGGCGATCCAGCGCGGCAAAATCGTGGTCACCGGCAACAAAGCGCTCCTCGCCGAGCACGGTGAGGAAATCTTCCGGCTCGCCGCGGAGAAAAAAGTCCCCGTTTTCTACGAGGCGGCGGTGGCCGGCGGCATTCCCATCATCAAAGCGGTGCGCGAAGCTTTCGTGGCCAACCATTTCCAGTCCATCCGCGGCATCATCAACGGCACGAGCAATTACATCCTCACCCGCATGACCGAAAGCGGGATGGATTTCGCCTCCGCCTTGGCCGAGGCGCAGGCCGCCGGTTACGCCGAGGCCGACCCCACGCTCGACGTCAATGGCTGGGACGCCGGCCACAAAGCGATCATTCTCGCCTCGCTCGCCTACGGATTCTGGGTGCCGGGCCAAGACGTGCTCGTCGAGGGCATCGAAAAAATCGCGCCCGAGGATATCCGCTTCGCCGCACAGCTCGGTTACACGATCAAGCTGCTCGCCTTCATCGATGCGGGTCCGGACGGCGCGGTCGAAGTCAGTGTGCAACCCGCCCTCGTGCCCAATGGCAACATCCTTGCTTCGGTGCGCGGCGTCTTCAATGCCATCGCCGTGCGCGGCGACGTGGTCGGCGACACCCTTTTTTACGGCCGCGGGGCCGGGCAGGACCCGACGGCCAGTTCGGTCATCGGCGACCTGGCCGATGCCGCGCTCGCCCTCGAATCCCCGCAGGCCTCCTACGGCTTCATTCCGCATGCGCTCTACGGCAAGTTGCGTCCGGCCGCGGACGTGGTCAGTCCTTTCTACCTGCGCCTCGGCGTGGACGACCAACCCGGGGTGCTCGCCAGCATCGCCGGCCTTCTCGGCGAGGCCGGAATCGGCATTTCCTCGGTCATCCAGCCCGAGACGGAAGAAGGCCAAAAGGCCGCGTTGGTCCTCATGATCCACGATGCGCCGCGCGGACGCGTGTTGTCCGCCCTCGACAAAATCCGCGCCCTCGAATGCGTTCATGGCGAACCCGCGCTCTACCGGGTGGAGGCCGCGGCGTGAAGAACTTGCACGATCGCGGCGTGATCAGCCGCTACCGGTCCTATCTGCCGGTGACCGAGAAGACGCCGGTGGTTTCGCTCAACGAGGGATCCACCCCGCTCATTTACTCGCCGAAGTTGAGCGAGTTGGTCGGCCGCGGCGCCGAGGTCTATGTCAAATTCGAGGGACTCAATCCCACCGGCTCTTTCAAAGACCGCGGCATGACCATGGCCATCTCGAAGGCCGTGGAGCGCGGGGCCAAGGCGGTCATTTGCGCCTCCACCGGCAACACCTCCGCCGCCGCGGCCGCCTACGCCGCGCGCGCCAACTTGGCCTGCGCCGTCCTTCTGCCGGCCGGAAAAATCGCCGCGGGCAAACTGCTTCAGGCCTTCATCTACGGTGCCAAAGTCGTGGCCATCCGCGGCAATTTCGACGACGCCCTGCGCTTGGTCCGCGAACTCGGGGCCGATGGGCGTTTCGAAATCGTCAATTCGATCAATCCGTTCCGCATCGAGGGACAAAAAACCGCGTCCTTCGAAATCATCGAGGAACTCGGCGATGCGCCCGACATCCACATCCTTCCGGTCGGCAATGCCGGCAACATCACCGCCTATTGGCAGGGCTACCGCGAATTCCGCGATCTGGGCAAAGCGACCAAAAGCCCGCGCATGACCGGGTTCCAAGCCGCGGGTTCGGCGCCCATTTTCCTCGGCCAAGTCGTGGACAAGCCCGAGACCATCGCCACGGCCATCCGCATCGGCAATCCGGCCAGTTGGCAGGGGGCGAGCGCGGCCGTGGCCGAATCGGGCGGCTGCATCGACATCGTGAGCGACGAACAAATCCTCGAGGCCCAGCGCTGGCTGGCCGCCGAGGAAGGCATCTTCGTCGAACCGGCCAGCGCGGCTTCGGTTGCGGGATTGATGAAATGTTTTTCCAAAGACCGGTGCGCCAACTGTCCGTTCCACCAATATCCGGAGGGCGCGAAGATTGTTCTCACCGTGACCGGTCACGGCCTCAAGGATCCCGAGGCGCCGATGGTGCACGGATTCAAAGCGCTCGAGGCGGACGCCACCATGGAAGCGGTGGCCAAAGTGCTGGGAGTCGACTGATGGCCCTCATTGTCCAGAAATACGGCGGCACTTCCGTCGGCAATCCCGAGCGGATCAAAAATGTCGCCCGCCGCGTGCTCGAAACGCAGAAAGCCGGCAACAAAGTCGTCGTGGTTGTCTCCGCCATGTCGGGGGTGACCGATTCGTTGATCAAACTTTCGCGCGAGGTCTGCGCGAGCCCGAGCGAACGCGAAATGGACGTCCTCCTCGCCACCGGGGAGCAAACCACCATCGCACTCTTGGCCATGGCGTTGCAGGACATGGACGCCAAAGCGGTGTCCCTCACCGGCGCGCAGGCCGGCATCGTCACCGACGGTGTCCACACCAAGGCGAAAATTTTCAACATCACGCCGAAGCAAATCCACGATCATCTTGACGGCGGAGCGATCGTCATCGTCGCCGGCTTCCAGGGCCAGACGGCCCAAGGCGAGATCACCACGCTGGGCCGCGGGGGATCCGACCTCACGGCCATCGCGCTGGCCGCCGCGCTCAAGGCGGACAAATGCGAGATCTGCACCGACGTCGATGGTGTTTACACCTGCGACCCGCGCATCGTGCCCGATGCGACCAAGATCGACACCATCAGCTACGAAGAAATGCTCGAAATGGCGTCCTCCGGCTCCAAAGTGATGCAGTCGCGCTCGGTCGAATTCGCCAACAAATTCAACGTGCTCTTCGAAGTGCGCAGCAGTTTCAACCAGAACCAAGGAACCATCGTGAAAGCGGAAACACCCGGCATGGAAGACGTCGTCATCCGCGGCGTCAGCATCGAACGAAACCAGGCGAAAGTGACCATCGAGGGCGTGCCGGACAAGACCGGCACCGCGGCGAAAATCTTCAACGCGCTGGCCGCGGCCAATGTGGTGGTTGACGTCATCGTCCAGACCGCCCCGCACGAAGGGAGGACCGACATTTCGTTCACCACGAACAAGGACGAACTGAAAAAAGCCGAGCCCGTGCTCCAAGCGGTGGCGGCGGAGATCGGCGCGCGCGGGGTGACCCAGACCGCCGGCGTGGCGAAATTGAGCGTCGTCGGGATCGGCATGCGCACGCACTCCGGCGTGGCGGCCAAGCTCTTCGATCTTCTGGCCAAAGGCGGTTTCAGCATCCAGATGATCTCCACCTCCGAAATCAAGATTGCCGTCATCCTCGACGAAGACCGCATCGCCGACGCGGCCAAAGCGGTGCATGCGGGGTTCGGGTTGGGTGCGTAGCTCGGCGGCCGGGGGCGGACACCCTCGGGAAGCACGGATGGGTGGCGCTATCGCTCCACGCGGAAATTCGAGAAGAGCGGGAAGCCCCGCACCTCGCAGCCCAATTCCTCGAGCCAGCCGGCGGTGGCGTGGTTCGAATTGCGGAAGACGTGGTAACGGGCGGGGTCGCGGCTGACCACCACGCCGTCGATTTCGCGTCGGCGCACGGTGTGCTGGTTGGCTTGCCAGCGGGCGTCGAGTTTGCGGCGAAGCGACTCGGCGCGGGAGCGCTCGACCATCAGGCTCTCGGAACGCGTGCCGCCGGTTTGCCACGGACCGAGCGTGCCGTCGGGCGCGGGGGTCAACTCGCGTCGGGAGAAAGCGCCGGCGCCCAAGCCGCTGCCGGCCCGGAGCATGGAAAAGATGTCGCGCTTCTCCCGTCCGTAGAAATTCCATTCGCCGAATCCGTATTCGATGAAGGTGGATCGTCCGGACGGCACGGCGACGCGGCAGTGCTTGCCGTATTCGCTGACCCACACGGGCACCGGGTCGGCGACGGCGGACGGCGCACGCACGGTCCACGCGCAACCGGGGAGGGCGAGGGCGAGAAGGACGAGGAGATGTCTATGCATGGAAGGAAGGCAGCGGACGAGCGGGCCGCTCGTCCCTACCTTGGGACAAAATGGTGGCCGCTTTGCTTGGCGACCACGAAGCGCCGTGGTCAGACGGCGGGCGGAGCGGACTCTTTCGGATTGGGTCCGTATTGGTTGCTGCCCGGTTGGCTGTCCTGCACGAAGAAGATGATCAGGACGATAAAACCGATGAGCGGGAGAAAACCGATCAGCATCCACCACCCGCTGCGTCCGGTGTCATGGAGCCGGCGGATGGCCAGAGCCAACCCGGGGAGAAAGACGGCAAGACCGTAGATCGTGCTGATCGGTCCGTATCCTCCTCCGGCCAGACCGAGGACATTGTCGATCACGTTGGCGAGGATGAGCGCGATGATGTTGAAGAGGACGAACATCCAGTAAGCCGCGCGGCGGCTGCGTCCGGTGAAGGTGACGTAGTTTTTCCAGGCATCGAGATACCAATTCATGAGAGGATCCTTTCTTGTTTGGGTTTTGCGGTGGTTTGGAACAACGGTTCGGGTGTAAGCCCGTTGGGACAAAGGGGAAAGGAGAAAAGGCCGTGGCTCGCCCCGGTTTATGCCGCGAAGTGTCGGCTCAGCCAATCGCAAGCGAGGGTGAATTCGGACTGCTCGAGCCCGTGGCCGGTATCGCGCCATTCAAGAGTGACGTTGGCGCCGGATTGCTCAAGGAGAACGGCGAGGCGTTGGGTGCTGTCCTGCGGGATCATGCTGTCATGGCGTCCGGCAAGGAGCAGGACCGGCGTCCGGTCGAGCTGCGGGGGATTCGGAGGCTCCAGCGGCAACATGGCGCGGAAGAGGATGGCGCCGGCGAGGACATCGGGGCGGAGGAGGAGCATGGACGCGGCGATGTTGGCGCCGTTCGAGTAGCCGACGGCGATCACTTTGCCGAGATGACGGCTCGCGCTTTGGTCTTCGACGAAGTCGGCGAGTTCGTGGGTGCGACGGATGAGATCGTCCTCGTCGAAAATCCCGGGTGCGAGGCGGCGGAAGAAGCGGGGTTGGCCGTTTTCGAGGATTTGTCCGCGCGGGCTGAGCAGCGCGGCGCCGGGTCGGAGGAGTTTTCCGAGCGGGATGAGGTCATTCTCATCGCCTCCGGTGCCGTGGAG
>CAYQMP010000141.1:0-5261 GCA_964418615.1 uncultured Chthoniobacter sp.
ACGCCGGCCACGAAGCCACCGTGCACTCGCTGGGCAATGGCGTGCAGGCCCTCCTGCGCCACGGCAAAGCGCGCGATTTATTGGCCGACCCCGTGCGATGCAGCGAGGAAATGCTCCGCTTCGACACCCCGCTGCACATGTTCAAGCGCTACGCTTTGCAGGACCTCGAATACGGCGGACTGTCTTTGCGCAAAGGCGACCAGATCGGTCTTCTCCTTGCCTCAGCCAACCGCGACGAGCGGAAATTTCCCTCTGCTACCGACTTCCTCCCTGCGCGCCATCCCAACCCGCACGTCAGCTTCGGCGCCGGCATCCATTTCTGCGTCGGCGCCCCACTCGCGCGTCTCGAAATGCAAACCGCCCTCCGCGTCCTCTTCGAACGCCTGCCCGACCTGCGCTTGGCCGGCGAAGCCCGCTACCGCGACACCTGGCACTTCCACGCCCTCGAGTCGCTGCCGGTTGCGTTCTGAAAGGTAGGGACGAGCGGCCCGCTCGTCCGCTCTCATTCCCACGGACACGCGAGCCGCGTGTCCCTACCCTCAAAACCCTGTCCGATCTTCCGTTTCCTTTTCGCGTTCGGCCTCACTCCCCGCGCGGCTTCAAATGCGGGAACAATATAACCTCCCGGATCGAATCGGCTCCGGTCAGGAGCATGACCAACCGATCGATCCCCATGCCCATGCCGCCGGCCGGGGGCATGCCGTATTCCAAGGCATGCAGGAATTCCTCGTCGATTTTGTGCTGCTCGCCGCCGCTTTGTTCAACGAGACGCTCGCGCTGCACGACGGGGTCGTTCAGTTCGGAATAACCCGGGGCGATTTCCTGGCCGTTCATGACCAACTCGAAAACATCGAGCACGGCCGGATCGTCGGGGTTGGTCTTGGCCAACGGGATCAGCTCTTTCGGGCAATGGGTGACGAAGCACGGGTCGATGGTCTTCTCTTCGACCAGCTTCTCGAAGATGTGCTGGGTGACTTCGTAGTCCTCGACGCAGTGCGAGATATCGAGGCCGAGTTCGAGCGCGCGGTTGCGGCGACCGGAAACATCACGGGCGAACCATCCGGGCTCGGCCTCCTCGACCAGATCGCGGTAGCGCGCGCGGCGCCACGGGCGTTGCAGGTTGATCACGCGGGTGACATTCCCCTCGGCATCTTTGTGCTCGATCTTGAGCCCGCCGCAGACGCGCTCGGCCACGCGGCAAACGAGGTCCTCGACCAGCTCGGCCATCATTTCGAAATCGGCATAGGCCCAGTAAGCCTCGAGCATGGTGAACTCCGGATTATGCCGTCGCGAGACGCCTTCGTTGCGGAAGTTGCGGTTGAGTTCGAATACCTTGGTGAACCCGCCGACGAGCAGGCGCTTCAAATAAAGCTCCGGTGCGATGCGCAGGTAAAGGTCCAGACCGAGTGCATTGTGATGCGTCTCGAAAGGCGTGGCCGCCGCACCGCCGGCCACGGCTTGCATCATGGGCGTCTCGACTTCGAGGAAGCCGCGCTCCTCGAAAAAGGCGCGGATTTCGCGGATGATGGCGAAACGTTTGCGGAAAATGTCGCGCGCGTGCTCGTTGGAAATCAGGTCGAGGTAACGCTGACGGTGCCGCGCCTCCACGTCCTGCAGTCCGTGCCATTTCTCGGGCAACGGATGGAGCGATTTGGAGAGGAGGACGAAATTTTCCGCTTTGATCGAAGGCTCGCCGGTCTTTGTCGTGAAGCACTCGCCTTCCACACCGATGAAGTCGCCGATATCGAGCAGTTCGTAGGTTTTGACCCCTTCCTCGCCGAGGGCTTTGTCCTGCAGGTAGACCTGCATGCGTCCGCTGTGGTCGCTGATGTCGAGAAAATGGCTCTTGCCCATGTCGCGGCGCGCGGTGACGCGTCCGGCGGCGGCGACCTTCTTGCCCTCGGCAAAGGCGGCGCGCACTTCGCCGACGTCGCCGGTGACCGGAAAGGCCGTGCCATAGGGTTGTCCGCCGCGGGAAAGAAATTCGGCGCGCTTTTCCAAACGCACGGCCGTCAGGTTGTTCACTTCACTCATCGGACCGCAGAGGATGCGTTCGGTCCCGCGCCCGCGCCAGACGAAATTACCAAGCGGCCACGCCCTGCCGTCCCTCGCGGTCGAGGAAATGCCCGGCATCGTGGTGCGAAAGGCGGTCGATGGTGGAGGCGAGGCTCGCCGCCGATTCTTCCACCGAGAGCGGCGCCTGCGGGCCACCCATTTCCGTTTTCACCCAGCCGGGAGTGACCGCCACGACGGTGACGCCGCGCGGACGCAACTCGGCAGCCATGGCGCGGGTGAGCATGTTCAACGCCGCTTTCGAGGCGCTGTAGCAATAATGACGCGAGTCCTCCTTGGCCGCGATCGAACCGGCCAGCGAGCTGATATTGACCACGCGCGGATGCGAGGAGCGGGTGAGCAGCGGAAGAAAGACGCGCGTGACCCGTGCCACGCCGACCACGTTGACCGCGAAGGCTTCCTCGAAACAATCAAGCGGCAACTGCTCCAGAGGCTCGCTGCCCTCCTCGGGAAAAACGCCCGCATTGTTGACCAAGACGTCGATGGCCCGAACTTTGGCCGCCGCTTCCTCCTCGGCGGCTTGAACGCTGGCGTCGTGGCGGACGTCGAGGGACAAAATATCGATCGATCCGGGCGATGCAGATCCGGCCGCCGCTTGCAAGGCGTGGGCCGCGGCCGGATTCCGCGCCCCCGCCAGCACGTGCCAACCGTGCTTGGCCATCTCCGCAGCGAGAGCCAAGCCGATCCCGCGACTCGCGCCGGTAATGAGAACTGTATCAGCATCCATAGGACGAATCTGTCACAGCCCCGCGCCCCTGCCAACCAGCCTCATTGCGCCGAAAGACGGACTTGCCAATGACTCCGAGTCCTTGGTTTTATCGGCAAAAGGTTAATTTCCCGCTATGCACACGGACTTTCCCCCATCCGTGGAGGTGCGCGAGGCTGAAGAGCGCGACTCCCGTCGGATTTTTGTGTTACTCATCACGCTCGTGGCCGCCACGGCCAGTGCGGTGACGTTGGCCGCGTGGATGTTTTTCGTTCCTGCTGCGCGGCAGCTCGAGACGGATGCC
Source organism: uncultured Chthoniobacter sp. (assembly GCA_964418615.1). Taxonomy (GTDB): domain Bacteria; phylum Verrucomicrobiota; class Verrucomicrobiia; order Chthoniobacterales; family JACTMZ01; genus JACTMZ01. The sequence continues at coordinate 3,084 of CAYQMP010000141.1, forward strand.
GCTGTCGACGAAGTCGTGGTCTGCCAAGCCATGATTTCCGACCACCTCGCGCACCTCCGGGCCACCGCACTCGATTGGGCCAACTGGAACGATCTGGAGCAACACGCCCTGCGCCCCTCCGCAGCTTTCCGCGAGGAGAACTTCACCCCGGAAGCGCTGCGCAACCTCGGCCTGCACGGCGTCGCACTCTTTGATGCCAACGGCCGTCTCATCGAACATCTTTTCGAGGACGAAGCCAATTTCGCCGATTGCACATCTCAGTGCGTGACCGACGCCACCGCCGCCCTGCGCGAGAGGAGCATGGCCACGGGCGAAGCGGACGCCGCGCCGGTTGCCTTCCGCAACTTGGTCATGCTGGCCGGCACCGCCCCGGTGCACGGCAGCGACTACGCCCCGCCTTCCGCCGGACAACTCGTCTTCCTCCGTCTCCTGACCGACGGCCATTTCGGCCTCGAGGCCAAAAAACGCGGCATCCGGGCCACGCTCATCCCGCCTGAAGTCGAAGTCATCCCCTCGGGCCCGCGGTCGCGCGAGGCCGCGAATCAGGTGGTGGTCACCCAATCCCTGCCCGGAGTGGAGGGCGACGTGGCACAAATCGAAATCACGAGTGAGGCAGGCCACGTGAAGCTGGCCCGCGAAGCTTTCTTCCGCACGGCCTTCGCCGCGGTTGTCCTTTCCCTCATCATCATCGCCCTCGGCCATCACGCGCTGGTCCGCCTGCGCTCCTGATCCGGCCACGCACTTGCCAAGCGCGCCGCGCTCCGACACTTTCAAGTTGTCCGTGTCCGCCCGCCGAGACCAGTCCGAGGCAACGTCAGCGCCGGCGCGTCCGTGGAGTTTCCGCGCACTGCCCCTGGTGCTCTTGGCCGTTTTCCTCCTTGCCGGGTTGTGGTTGGCCCAGCACGTCATTTTGCCCCAAGCCCGCGAGCGTGACCTCAACCGGCTGAGCCTCTACACCTCGTTTTCGCGACTCCTGCTCGAGTCCGATGCCGCCCATGGCATCGATCCCGAGGTCACTCTCGAAAAAATCCGCCAACTCGGTCTGACCAACCCGCGAATCCTACCCCTCGACCAAACGCCCCCGGGCCGCAGCCCTCGCTACATCACACCGGGGTCCCACGTCGAAGCGTGGGAAGTCTTTCACGGCTCCGACGGCCGCCCCGCGGGCGTCATCCACTTCGAACGCTGGAGCGACACCACACGCTGGGCCCTTGGCATCCTGCAGGTGCTGGCCGCCGCGGCCGTCTTCGGCGGACTGCTGCTCGTTCTGGCCAGTTGGTTTTCTTCGCTCGCGCCCTCCGCCCGGCAACTCCGCGCCCTCACCGCCGCCGTGCGGGAGAAGTTCGGCCTGCCGCCACGCCCCGAGCCCGCTTCACGCGATGCCATGCAGGATCTCGAAGCGTCCATCCGGGAAGCTGCCGAGCGCACGCGGAGCGAAAGCGACCGCCGTCAGCGACTGCTCGATGAACACACCGAAGCCGCGTGCCTCGGCACCGCGGACGGAACCCTCCTCGAGGTCAATGCCGCCTACGCGCGCATGTTCGGTCGTTCGCGCGAAGAATTGACCGGCAGCAACTACCTCGACCTTATCCCCCCGGCCGACCGGACCGAGGTGGTCAACGGATTGCAGAAACTCACCCCGCGGCATCCGACCAACGTCGAGACCCACCGTGTGTTCCTGCCGGACGGCAAACTCCGTTGGACGCGCTGGCGTGATCGTGCCCTCTTCGATGAGCAAGGCGCGGTCAAAGAAATCCTCTCCTTCGGTCTGGACGTGACCGAAGAGCACAGCCTGCGGGATCAAATCAAGCGCCTGCGGCTCGCCTTCGACCAGATGCAATCACTGGCCCGCACGGGCAGCCTGACGTGGAACTTTTCGGAAGAGCGTATGGAGTGGACCGACGAAACCTTCCGTCTCCTCGGCCTCGAACGCGAGACAACCGCACCATCCCTCGACCGCTTGATGGAATGCGTCCTTCCCGACGACCGCGCTCCTCTGCGCCATCTCTTCGAACGCGCCCGCGAAAACGGCGATCCTTTCGAATGCGAATTCCGCGCCGGGCTGCCCGACGGCTCGATGCGTGTGCTGCAAAGTCGCGCCGAGGTCACCGCCGATCCGAAAACCAAACTGCTCGACCAACTCACCTGCACCTTGCGCGACATCACCGCGTTGCGCGA
>CAYQMP010000142.1:0-5245 GCA_964418615.1 uncultured Chthoniobacter sp.
TTGGAAAGCTCGACTCCGTCCGCATCGACGATGCCCAACGTCCCCACACCCGCCGCGGCAAGATAAAGCGCCGCCGGCGACCCCAAGCCCCCGGCCCCGATGAGCAAGACCCGCGCGGCCCGCAACTTCTCCTGCCCGGCCGCCCCGAATTCCGGCACCGCCATCTGCCGCGCATACCGCTGCAACTCGTCCCGCGAAAACATGCCCTTTTCTTGTAGCGGCGGCCTGTGACCGTCGCAACCCGGACCGCCGCACGCTCCCCAAAAAACAACCCCGAAGCCTGCGCCTCGGGGTTGCCGTGAAAGATTAAGCGTCCAGCTTACTTGCTCGAGTTCGCCTCGATGTATTTGACGACGTCGCCGACGGTCTGGAGCTTTTCCGCTTCCTCGTCGGGCACTTCGACGCCGAACTCTTCTTCGAAGGCCATGACCAACTCGACGGTGTCGAGCGAATCGGCCCCGAGGTCCTCGATGAACGAGGCGGTCGGCGTCACCTGCTCGGGATTGACGCTGAGTTCTTTGACGATGATTTCTTTGACTCTTTCTTCGATGGGTTTGTCGGACATAAGATTTTGGTTGGTTTGGACGGGTCACGCATATTGGCGAACCGAACCTATTGCAATAACGAAAAACACCGCCGCCCGGCAAGCCTTCCTTCACCTCTGTCTTTATGCCTGCTTTCACCCGCTCGACACTCGTGGCGGCCAGCCCGGAAGAGTTGTTCCGCTTCCACGAAAATCCGCACAACCTGTGCCGCATCCCGCCGCCCGGCCTGCGCATCCTCGACATCCGCGCGGAGGAAACGGCACGCCCCGGCGAGGAATTCACCGTCGCCGTGCGGCAAGGCCCGCTCACCCTGCATTGGACCGGACGCTGGGAAACCGTCGAACCCCCGCGCCTCCTCATCGACACCGGCGTGCATTGCCCCTTTGCCTTCTGGCGTCACCACCACGTCTTCGAACCGCATCCCGGGGGCTCCCTCCTGACCGATCGCGTGGAATTTCGCCTGCCTTGGCATCTCGGTGGCCCGGCTGGTGACCTTGTCTGCCGGCTTGCGGTCTTCCCGCGCATGTTCGCTGCGCGCCACGCCGCCACGCGTGCTTGGTTTCAGAGATCCGCCTCCTGAAAATCCTCTGGCCGACCATGCTCCCCCGTGCCATTGTTTCCGACCCTATGAATAAAGACCTCTTCCGCTTCGGCGGACTTCTGGCCTTGGTCATCGCCTTTGCCGGCACCGCCGCGGCCCAAGACGAAAAACCGGCCGCCAAAGCCGACGACACCGAATTGCCCGATCCCGTCGCCGTGGTCGAAGGCGAGAAAATCTCCCGCTCCGATCTGCAGGACACTTTCAACAACGCCCTTGCCGCATCCGGCATCAACCCCGACGACCTCACCACCGACCAAAAAATGGCCGGTTACCGCGAGATCCTCGACGAACTCATCATCGACAAACTCATTTCCCGCAAAGCCTCCTCGGTCGAAGTCCCCGATTCCGACATCGATGCCGAAGTCGCGCGCGTGAAATCGCAGTTCCCCGACGAAGCCACTTTCAAATCCGAGATGGCCAAAGCCGGCGAGACCGACACCTCCTTCCGCGAGACGGTCAAAAAGATGATGCAGCAGCAGAAGTGGATGGAAGACCAGATCGGCGACCAAGCCAAGGTGGCCGACGAGGACATCAAGAAATTCTACGACGAGAACAAAAAGGAATTCGAACACCCCGAACTCGTCCGCGCCAGCCACATCCTCATCCGCGTTCCCGAGGACGCCTCCGACGACGTGGTCGCCGAGAAAAAGAAGGCGGCCGATGCCGCCCTCGCCCGCGTCACCGAGAAGAAAGAAGACTTCACCGCCGTGGCCAAGGAAGTCTCCGAAGAGCCCGGTGCCAAGGAATCCGGCGGCGATCTCAACTTCTTCCCCAAAGACCGCATGGTCCCCGAATTCGCCGACGCCGCTTTCGCCATGAAAAAAGGCGACATCAGCAAGGAGCCCGTCCGCACCAAATTCGGCTGGCACATCATCAATGTCACCGACCGCAAGGACGCCGGCTCTATGCCTTATGACGAAGTGAAGGGCCAAGTCGGCTCCTACCTCGAAGGCAGCAAACGCCGCGATGTCGTCCGCGGCATCATCGAGAGCATCCGCGGCGAGGCCAAGGTGGACAACAAATTGCCCGCCGCGCCGACCGCGCCCGCCGGCAGCTAGGACCGCATGACCGCGGCCACCCCGCGGGCCGGCGTTCTCGGCCTCGGACTCATCGGGTCGCGCGTCGCGGCCCGCGTCCAGTCTGCCGGCTTTCCGCTCGCCGTCTGGAACCGCACGCATCGTTCGTTCAACGGGCTCCCCGCCATCGCCCCGGACCCCGCCGCCGTGGCGCAGGCCGCGGATGTCCTGCAGTTGTTTGTCGCCGACGACGAAGCCCTTTCGGCCACCGTCCGCGCGCTGCTTACCGCACTCGGACCGGCCCATGTCGTGGTCAGCCACGCCACCGTCGCTCCGGAAACCGTCCGCGAACTGGCCACCGAGGTGGCGGCTACGGGCGCCGCGTTCCTCGACGCGCCTTTCACCGGCAGCCGCGATGCCGCCGCGCAGGGGCAGATCACCTACTACATCGGCGGCGAGGCAGACGCCCTCGAGCGCGCCCGCCCCGTCCTGACCGCCAGTGCCAAAGCCATTCTCCCCGTGGGCGCGATCGGACAAGCCAGTGCGGTCAAACTCGCCACCAACATCATGGCCGCCGCGGCCGCCGTTTCGCTGGCCGAAGCGATCCATCTTCTCCGCGCCAACGGCGTCGACCCACACGTGCTCGTCGCCGCCCTCGAGAACAACGCCGCCCGCTCCGGCGTCGTCGATCTCAAGCTGCCTTGCATGCTCGGCGACGACTACGCCCCGCGTTTCTCTGCCCGCAACATGCGCAAAGACCTCCGCCTGGCCGGAGCAGCCGCCGCCCCGCAACACCGCGCGCTCACCGAAACCATGCGGCAACTCTACGAGGAAGCCTGCCGCGCGGGGCTCGGCGAGGAAGACTTCGCCGCCGTGGTCAAAGTGGAGTCGCCGCCGCGCTGAAAACTCGCCTTCCGCCTTGCCTCACCCGTCCCGTTCCGGAATCCTCTCCGGACATGAAAGCGGTCCTCGTCCTCATAGCCCTCCTGCTGGCTCCGGTCGTCCATGCCCAGCAACTCGGACCCGAGGTCGCCGTAGCCACGATCAAGGTCGGTAAGGAACGCGACCTGCGCCGCGTGGTCATCGGGCTCTACGACAACGCCGCGCCCGTCCACGTGCAGAACTTCAAAGACCTCGTGGCGCGCCGCTACTACAACGGCATGCGTTTCCACCGCGCCTTCCCCGGCACGCTCCTCCAAACCGGCGACCCCTACAGCAAACACGGCCCCACCGACCGCACCGGCACCGGCGGACCCGGCTACACCATCCCCGCCGAAATCCGTCTCCCGCACACCAAAGGCGCCATCGCCGCCTCGCGCATCGACGGACCGATCAACCCGGCCCGCGTTTCCAACGGCAGCCAATTTTACATCTGCCTCAAAGCCATGCCCGACCTCAACGGCAAATACACCGTCTTCGGCCGCATCCTCGAAGGCCTCGAGGACCTGGACGACATCAGCCGCAAAACCACCGACCCCAACAACTTTCCCTTGGAAAAAATCTACATCAAAAGCATAGTCATGGAACCCCGCGTCGCCTCCTAGCGGCGCCGGCACGGCAAATTTCTCGGGCGGGTTCCGGAGTGGCCAAACGGGGCAGACTGTAAATCTGCTGGCTCTTGCCTTCAGTGGTTCGAATCCACTCCCGCCCATTTCTCCCAGTGGATGAGAACCACTGGTTTGAGCCGAGCGAAGCGAGACAGGCTGAGCAAAGCGAAGCCAATCCACTCCCGCCCATTCTCCGCGCGGCAGCGCGCAACCGCGGAAAGGTTGCCGCAGGCAACCAATCCACTCCCGCCCATTTCCCGTGCGGCAGCGCGCAACCGCGTCCCATTCCGCCCATTTTCCGCGCAGTAGCGCTTGACTAGGGTGGATCGCGCCAGCCGGCGCGATAACACGAACGGTAAATCGCGATAGGGACATCGCGATCCACCTTGCTCCATCGGTAGGGCCCGCTGGCCCAGCGGGCCGCTGCGTGTCGGACGCGGGCGGGCAACCCGCCTGCACACCACTTAACCCCGCGATAAAGTCAACCGGTGGGCGCGCTGGATTTTACCCATCACCTCGTCTGTCAGCTTTGCCTCGGCGGCAAACTCCGGCCATCGCTCCACCGCCACTTGCACTTCCGCGAGTATCGCCTTGGCGCGACCACGCTTCATCATCGCGGATTTCGCGCATGCATCCAAGTCCGCCAGACTGAAGCCATCGCGCTTGCCGTTCACGGTCATCTGGTGCGTTCCGGTCCAAGCACCAACCGGATTGTAGCTGTAAGTGACATCGAATGCCGGAGCGAGAGACCATGCGCCTTCCTGGTTCATCAAAAAGGCGATGTTTTTCACATGGTCGTCTTGGTTGCGTGCAACGATGTTGAAAACCATACGGCGGAACTGCTCTTCCACCGACGCCATCGGCAATTCGAGTCGGCGGATCGCCAGTAAAGCCTGCTCGTAAGCGTAAGCACCCGCTTGGTTGAAATCATAGTGCGCCAGCGCGGCGCGCGACTGCATGTGCAGATTGCCCCCTCCCGACAGGCGATCGAAACGTCGCGTCATGAAGTGCCGCCTGTTGTTCTCCTCCAAAAGTCGGCACTCGCTCATGGTTATGCCCGCTGCCTTCGCCATGAGGTAGTAGGCGAACTCGATCGCCCCGTAGCCTTTCGGATCCTCCTGCTCCTTGTCTTTGTTGCCCGCCACTCCGTCAAACTTGAGCAGCCAGTAGTCGAATCCGTCGCCGGCCGTGATCTGCCCGGATCGAACCTCGTTTGTCTCGCGGTTCCACGCGATTACGGCTTTGGCTCGCGCTCCGCCCGCCGAAGTGCCTACACGCAAAATATCGCGCAAAGCCCTCTCCTTTCCCGCGTGGTGGAAGTGCCCCATCAAATCGCTCCGGTGCGTCAACACCTCGCTCGCCAAGCGGACGATCGCATCGACTTGGATCTTCGATGCCTTGCGCGGCTTCGGTCCGAGCACTGGAGCGAACTCCAACGCCCCCATCCCGCGACTCCCCGTGTAGCAAAGGCGCTCCACAGCGCTGAAGCTTTCCGGCGTGCGACCCTGCGTCGCCAGCCACGCGTCGATCAAAGCA
>CAYQMP010000143.1:0-5225 GCA_964418615.1 uncultured Chthoniobacter sp.
TTCCATCCCGATTTGCGCGTTGAGCGCTTGTTGCATTTTGGCGGAGATCATCATGCGCCAATCCTAAGCTCTTTGTCGGATTCAAGCAAAGTAGAAGCGGCCTTTTGCCGATCAACTCCGGTCGATAAGCCGCTTCGAATCTTCAATCGACCGGAATCCCCGGGACGGTCGCGGCTTGGCCGTTGTCTTCCGGTCCGAGTCCGAGCAAATACGGCCCTGCTGCTTCGGCCCACTGTTCGGCTGTCGGATACTGCGCCGCCGACTCCTTCCCGAAGCACGACTGAAGCATGTCGGTGTTGATGATGCCGGGGTTGAGCGCCACGGCAGCGAGGCCCGCGGGCAATTCTTGGGCGAGGGCTTGGGTCATGCCCTCGATGGCCCACTTGCTGGCGCAATACGCGGAGACCTCGGGCGAAGTGGACCGTCCCCAACCGGAACTGAAATTGACCACCACGCCCGTGCCGCGATGGATCATGGCGGGGAGGAAATGGCGGAGGACATGCGCGGTGCCTTTGATGTTCACGTCGATCACCGCATCGAATTCGTGCACCGGGATCTTCCAGAGCGGGGCGTTGTCCGCGATGACCGCCGCATTGTTGACCAGCAGGTCGGGCGCGCCGAAATGGGCGAGAACGTCGCAGGCCCAGACGCGGACGGCATCATCGTCGGAAATATCGACCGCGGCAAAGTGATGCAGCGGCCCGTGTTCGGCGCGAAGTTCGTCGACGACATCCTGCGACCGAGCGCACCCGGCGATGCGGTGTCCTTTGGCCAGATAATATTCGGCCAAGGCCCGTCCGCAGCCCCGGGAGATTCCCGTGATGACGATGTTGCGGCCGTCGTGTTTCATGAGTCAAAAGGTGGATCGCGCCGTCCCGGCGCGATATTCGTTATGACAAATCGCGATGGGACATCGCGATCCACCTTACTTCTTCTCCAGGGGATTGAAATCCGCCGCGTGGTAGGAGCTGCGCACCAGCGGTCCGCTGGCCACGTGGGTGAAGCCCTTTTTGCGGGCGATTTCGCCGTAGAGGTCGAAGACCTCCGGGCGGATGTATTCCACGACCGGCAGGTGTTGCGGGGTGGGGCGCAGGTATTGGCCCATGGTCAGCACCTCGACGCCGTGCTCCCGCAGGTCGTCCATCGCCTGGAAAATCTCGGTCTCCGTTTCGCCGAGTCCGAGCATGAGTCCGCTTTTGGTCACGACATCCGGGCGGAGTTCCTTCGCGCGGGCGAGAAATTCGAGGGACAGTTTGTATTTGGCCCGCGAGCGGACCACCGGGGTGAGGCGTTCGACCGTCTCGAGGTTGTGGTTGAAAATGTGCGGGGCCGCTTCAAGCACGGTGCGCAAAGAGTCGTCCTTGCCGTTGAAGTCGGGCACGAGCACTTCGATGATGATCGAGGCATCCCGCTCGCGGATCGCTTCGATGGTGCGGGCGAAGTGCAGAGCGCCTCCGTCCGGAACGTCGTCGCGGGCCACCGCGGTGATGACCACGTGGTTGAGTTTCATGCGCATGACCGCTTCGGCCACGCGCTGCGGTTCGTCGTGCTCGAGGGCGAAAGGCTTGGCCGTGGTCACCGCGCAGAACCCGCAGGCGCGGGTGCAGCGGTCGCCGGCGATCATGAAAGTCGCCGTGCCTTGGCTCCAACACTCCCAGCGGTTCGGGCACTGCGCGCTCTCGCAGACCGTGTGCAGACGCAGGTCCGAGACCAGCGCCTTGGTCGAGAAAAAGACCGGGTTGGAAGGCAGGCGGACCTTGATCCAGTCCGGCTTCTTGGCCTTGTGCAGCTGCGGATCGATTTTGACGCGCGACATCGGCGGTAAATTTACACCGAAGAAACGTCCGCGGAAGGGGAAAAAGCTGCAGCGTCTGACGACAAAGTTTGCCGGAACGTATCGGAACGGTTGACCGAGCTATCGATCGTAGTATCGTATGACGGCATGGAGACCGTTACCATTTCCCCGAAGTTTCAAGTCGTCATCCCGCAAAAGGTGCGCGAGGCCATGGGCCTGCGGTCCGGCGAGAAGGCGAAGGTGTTTTCCTTCCGCAATCGCATCGAGATTGTGCCCGCGCGTGATATCCGGGCGCTGCGCGGCTACCTCAAGGGCATCGACACGTCGTTTGTCCGCGAGGGTGACCGACTGTGAATCTGGTCGATTCGTCCGCTTGGCTGGCCTACTTTGCCGGCGAGCCGAACGCGGGATTTTTTGCCGGGGCCATCGAGGATGACGAAGCGCTGCTCGTTCCCTCGGTCTGCCTTTACGAAGTTTTCAAAGTCGTTCTGCGCGAACGGGGAGAGGACTTTGCGTTTGCCGCGGTGGCAGCCATGGAGAGGGGTGAGGTGGTCGATTTGGACAGCGAATTGGCTATGGAGGCGGCGGCTCTGGGGCTGGAGGAAAATTTGGCCTTTGCCGACTCGGTCATCTACGCCGTGGCGAAGAAGCGCGAGGCCACTCTTTGGACGCAGGACGTGCATTTCCGGGGCAAGCCGGGCGTGAAGTTTCGGGCGAAGACAAAGTGAGCGCCTCTACTCCGATCGCAATGCCGTCGCCGGCTGGATGCGCGCGGCGCGGGCGGCGGGGAGGAGACCGGCGAGGGCGGCGGCGGCGATGATCCAGACGGGGGTCCAGGCGAGCAGATCCCACGGGTAGCGGAGTTGCACGGTCCAACCGAAGAAGGCGAGGTTGATCACCCAAGTCAGGACCATGGCCAGGCAGGCGCCGGCGGCGAGACCGACAAGGCTGGCAAGGAAGCCGATCAGCGCGGACTCGGCGAGGAAGGCACGGCGGACTTGGCCGGACGAACCGCCGATGGCACGCATGATGCCGATCTCGCGTTCGCGCTCGGTGACCAGCGTGGTCAATGTGAGCGATACGCCGAGCACGGCGACGATGACCGAAATGGTGCGCAGGACGTAGGTGACGGCGAAGGTTTGGTCGAAAATTTCGAAGATGCGCTCGCGCAGGGAGGCGTTGGAGTAGATGGCGTATTCGGTGTCCTGGCCGAATTTGCCGCGCAGTTCCGCTCCGAGCGCATTGGCTTGCGCTGGATCGTGCAAGTGGACACCGCCGGTGTGCGCGCCGGGCGCGGGCCAGTGGGCAATGTAGTTGTCGCGGTCCATGAGGATGACGCCCTGGTCGCGGGTGTAGTCGGTGTAGACCCCGGCGATGCGGAAGGTTTGCGGGCCTGACGGTGCGGCCAATTCGATCGTGTCGCCTGTGCCGAGTTCGTGCCGACGGGCGAAGCTTTCGGAAACGGCGACGTATCCCGGCGAGCGGAGCAACCGGCCTTTGCCTTCGCTGTCGCCGCCGGTGAACTCGAGTTCGCCCCGCATGCGACCTCGGATGACGCCGAGGAAGACTTCCTCGCCGCGGAAGGGGACGCGTTTTTCGTGGAAGGTGTCGACGGACTCGACGAGCGGATGGTTTTCCAGCCACGCGATGACTTTGTCGGGGATGGTCGTTTGGAATCCGGTCACTTCGTTGGCGGCGAGGGTGACGAAGAGGTCGGCTTGGATGGTGCGGTTGATCCACGTGTCCACGCTGGCGCGGAAGGAATAAATCATGACGGACACGCCGACGGTCATGGCGATGGCGGCCATGAGGGCGGCGGTGGTCAGCGAGTTGCGGTGCATGGCGCGGACCAGATTGCGCGCAGCGAGGCGCCAGGCGGTGCCGTGCGGGAGTCTTTGCACGCAGGGGGCGAGAAGTTGTCCGACGGTCTTGGTCACTGCGGGGACCAGAAAGGCGAAGCCGATGATGACAAGGAACGCGGCGGCAAAACCGAGGAGAGCGGGGCCGGTGTGGAGCGCGAGCCACGAAGCAGCGAAGGCAAGGCCGAGGCAGGCCAGCCCGTAGGCGAGCCAGCGGTGTGGCACGGTGTCATAGTGCTCCATCGCGGTGCCGAGGTGGAGGGCGCGGGTCACCTGCACTTCGGTCGCCTCGCCGGACGGGATCCACGCGGCGGCGACGACCGAGGCGAGTCCGGCCAGGGCGGCGGCGGTGATTTGCCACGGGGTGACGGCGAGCTTTTCTATGCTGACCAGAACGTAGAGCGAGCTGATCGTTTCGCCCACCGCGCCGACGAGGAGTCCGGCCAGCGGAAAAGCGGCGAGGATGCCGAGGATAATTCCGGGAATGCCGAGAACGAGGGCTTCGCCGAGGAAAAGGAAACGGATTTCGCGGCGCGAGGTGCCGATGGCGCGAAGGATGCCGATTTCGCGGCGCCCCCGCACCACCGAAGCCGACACCGTGTTGTAGATGAGAAACATGCCGACGAGCAGGGAGACGAGGCTCAGGGCGGTGAGGTTCAATTGGAAGCTGGCCAGCATTTTGCCGATCTGCTCGCTGCGCTGTTGCGGGGCGGCGACCACCACGTCGGCCGGAACCAAGGCGCGCGCCGCGGCCGCCACGGCGGTGGGATCGGCCTCCTCGGCGAGGAGGAGCTGAACCGAATCCAGCCAGCCGATCGTGCCGAGCAGTTCCTGCGCCCAGCCGATGTCCATCGAGGCGGAGCGGATGTCGGACAGCGCAGCGGGATCGTCGGGCTCGAGGACGAAGCGGACGCGGAGGTCGGCGGGGCGTCCGCCGGCGTTGACGCGCAGAATGTCGCCTTGCTCCAGTCCGAGTTTCCGGGCGAATGCACGCGTCAGGGCGATGGCGTCGCGCTCGCGCAGCCATGCCTCGACGTCGACGGGCGAACCGTCCGGCCAGACCATGCGGAAGGTCTCGAAGGGCGGGTTGGTGAAAGGGTCGACGCCGAGCACGCGGATGTATTCCCCGGGATAGTCAGGCAGGGTGAGGATGCCTTGGACCACGGGCGTGGCGGCGGAGACGCCGGGAATTCCGGCCAGCGCGGGGAAGAGGGTTTCATCGACCGGCCCGCGCACTTCGAGGTTGGCTTTGCCGGCGAGGAGTTCGACCCCGGCGCGGAACGAGCGGTTGGCGCTGTGGTTGGCGATGGTGATGGCGAGAAAAACGCAGACCCCCAAGGCGACGCTGAGGATATTGAGCGCGGCGAGCAGTTTGTGCCGGCGTGCGTGGCGCAGGACCTGCCGGAGCAGGATGGACGGCCAGTGGCGGGTCATGGCGAGTGCGAAAGGTTCAGCGGCTTTCTGACAACATTGGTAGGGTCGGCTGGCCCTAGCCGACCGCACGCTTCGATTTGCCGGGCAGCGGCCCGCTGGGGCCAGCGGGCCCTACCGGGGATGACGGCTTGAAGCGG
>CAYQMP010000144.1:0-5179 GCA_964418615.1 uncultured Chthoniobacter sp.
CAGCTGGTAAACCTTCGCCCCGGTCTCGCGCGCGATGACCTGCGCACTGCGGTCGGAAAACTGCGGCTCGCCGAAAAGCGCTTTCACCCCGCGCGCCCGGACCAACTTGATCGTGTCGGCCAACTCGCGCGCACTGGGCTCCGTGCCCGGCTCGCTCTCGATGACTCCCGCAACCTCGAGACGGAAATCGCGGGCGAAGTAGGGAAAGGCCTCGTGAAAGGTGACGATCGGCGCGCCGGCAGACGGGGCCAAGGCCGCGCGCATTTTTTCCTCCAGCGCGGAAAGCTTGCCCTTGTAGGTCTGCGCGTTGGCGCGGAAAACCGCGGCCCGTTTCGGAGACGCTGCCGCCAGCGCCTCGGCGATATTGTCCACCTGGCGGCGCGCCCCCTCGAAACTGACCCACACATGCGGATTGCCGTCCATCAGCGGAATACCCTCGCTCACCTCGACCACGCGCACATCGGGCGATTGACGCGCGACCTTTTCGAGGAACGGCTCCATCCCCGCGCCATTGGCCAAAAGCAGGTCGGCCTCGGCCAACTTGCGCGCATCGCCGGCCGTCAATTGGTAATCGTGCAGGCAGCCGATGTGCGGGCTGGTCAGGTTGGAAATCTCCACCCCCTCCACCCCGCCGGCCACGTTGAGGGTCGCGACGTAGACCGGATAAAATGACGTCACCACCCGCAAAGGCGCGGCCGGCGCGGAGGCGGCGCACGCGAGAAAATTCGCCCCGGCCAAGGCGGCTATGACAACGCCCCGGAAGAGCGGGAAATTTTTGATCCTCATATGATTAACAATTTCAGAATACGTTATCATCACAGATGCCTCTGAACACGGCAAGCGAAAAATTAATTTGCAAATTGATCCTCTTTGCCGGAAACATGTTGTTGTGACGCTCACGTCACACCAACAACCAACAAAGAAGTGAACTACGCTACAAGACAACGATCAGCCGTACAAAAAACGCTCGAGGACGCGGGTCGCCCCATGACCCCGGCCGAGATTTGGACCGAGGCCCGGGCCCTTTCGCCCGGTCTGGGCATTGCCACCGTCTACCGCGCGCTCCGCATCCTCATCGATATGGGCGCCGTGGAAGTCGTGGAGATCCCGGGAGCCCCGCCCCATTACGAGCGCAAGCACCCGCACCACCACCACCACTTCCTGTGCGAAAACTGCCAGAAAGTGTTCGAGGTCGAAGCCTGCACCTCAGGCATCGACCAGCTGGCTCCCGCGGGTTTCACCGTCAAGCGCCATTCCCTGACGCTTTACGGCACCTGCAACGATCCGAAATGCGCGCACGCACCGGCCCAGCCGGCAGCGGCGACCTTCTGATCGGAGCGCCGCTCCACGCGGCAAAGGCAATCCGGGTCGCCGGAACACACCGGCGACCATCGTGACGGGAACACCGGGATCATTCCGGTGTTCCCGATTGCCGGTCCTCCTCGGGCTTGGCAAAGGCACCGACCACGCGGAAGTTGTTCCCGTGTGCCGCGCCTTCACCATCGTCGAGTTGCTGGTGGTCATCGCCATCGTGGCGGTGCTCGCCGCTTTGGGCCTGACGGCATTGCCCGGCCTGCAAGAGCGCGCGGACCGGGCCGATGCGCTGGCCAAGACGCGCACGATGGGCCGCGCCGTTCTCTCCTACGTTCCCGACCACGCGGGAAAACTGCCTCCCTTGTGGCCGGGCCAAGTCCTCGAGTTTCAGGAAGGTCGCCGGAAGCGCATCGTGACCGAATGCGCCGATTACTTGGGATTGGCGCAAGCGAAGGGGTCGTTTCTCGTCAGCGAACTGATGCCTCGTGCGTACGCGAGGGCGAAGGTTCCAACGGATCACGCACAGATGCGCGTGTACGTCATGAATGAAGCGCTGGCCAACGCCACCAACAACGATTCACTGACTCTGGCTTCAGTCGCAGGAATCGCCGGCGACTGGATGATGAGCACCGCGGACCAAGAGCAACCAAATGTGGCGTCGGCCCCCTGGAAGGCCAACACTCCACCCCAACCCCCGCTGGGCGAAGTGCGCGCCGTTTTCCGCTTCGACGGTTCGGCCGGTTTGGTCAACATCGACGAACCGTGAGGACTGCGCTTGCCATCATCCTGCTGTTCACCGCCCCGGGTGCTTGGGCCGAGGCGGTTGACTCCTCCGCGCACCGATTCCGCGTCGAGACCGTGGCCGACGGACTCGACCATCCATGGGCTATCGCGCAATTGCCCGACGGGCGTTTCCTCGTCACCGAACGTGGCGGAAGACTGCTCCTCATCGATTCACCCGGCGCGACGCCGCGCGAAGTCGGCGGCGTGCCGCCCGTTTTCGCACGCGGCCAGGGCGGACTCCTCGATATCGTCCTCCATCCGGACTACGACGAGAACGGCTGGATCTACCTTGCTTACTCCAAGCCCATCGGGAGCGGATCGCTCACCGCCATCGCACGCGCCAAACTGCGCGATGATCGCCTCACCGATCTCGAGATGATTTTCGATCCACCCGCCGACCAAGCGACGGAGAGCGGCTTGCATTTCGGATGCCGCATGGCCTTCGACGGGCGCGGACATCTTTTCTTCACCATCGGCGACCGGGGCGGTCCGACCAATCCGGACAACCTGGCCCAAAGCTTGGGCAGCGTGACCGGCAAAATCCACCGGTTGCACGACGACGGACGCATCCCGGCGGACAATCCCTTTGTCGGAGACAAAAGCGCCATGCCCTCGATCTGGGCCTACGGCTCGCGCAACGCGCAGGGCTTGGTCTATGACACTGCTTCCGGACGTCTCTGGGAAACCGAGCACGGACCGCGCGGCGGCGACGAGTTGAACATCATCCGCAAAGGCGCCAACTACGGATGGCCCCTCGCCGGCCACGGGATCAATTACAGCGGAACAACGATCACCAAGCACAAATCGTTGCCCGGCATGGAGGATCCGGTGGTGCAGTGGACACCGGTCATCGCTGCTTCCGGTCTCGCGCTTTACCGCGGCGACAAATTCCCGCGCTGGCGCGGGAACCTCTTCGCCGGCGGTCTTGCTTCCGAGCGGGTGGTGCGCTTGGAACTCAACGGCGCGGCGGTGACCAAACAGGAGGTGCTCCTGCAAGGCACCGGACGCATCCGCGACGTGCGCGCCTTCGACGACGGTTTCCTTTACGTCGTTTACGACAAGCCGGGCAAAGTGGTGCGCTTGGTGCCGGCGGAGTAGGTGGATCGCGATGTCCCCATCGCGATCCGGCGACCGAGCCATCGCCCCGGCACGGCGCGATCCACCTAAGGCTTCCATCGTACGCGCACGCTGACTTAGTCTTTTCAAGTCCATGGACGTCGAGATCCTCTCCCGCATCCAATTCGCGTTCACGGTAATGTTCCATTACCTGTATCCGCCGCTGAGCATCGGCCTCGGCGTCATCCTCGTCATCATGGAAGCCATGTGGCTGAAGACGGGGTTGCCCAAATACCACAACATGGCGCGTTATTGGACGCGTGTTTTCGGTCTGACCTTCGCCATCGGCGTGGCCACCGGCATCGTGCTCGAATTCGAATTCGGCACCAACTGGGCCGCTTACTCCCGCTTCGTCGGCGATATTTTCGGCAGCGCACTGGCGGCCGAGGGAATCTTTGCCTTCTTCCTCGAGTCCGGCTTCCTCGCCATTCTCCTCTTCGGCTGGAACAAGGTGGGACCCAAGCTCCACTTTTTCGCCACCTGCATGGTCTGCCTCGGCGCGCACTTCAGCGCGGTATGGATCATCATCGCCAACTCGTGGATGCAGACCCCCGCGGGTTACCACATCGAATACAGAGGCGAAATCATGCCGGCGGGCTTCGTTCCCAATGCCGACCAGATCCTCCACTCGCGCGCGGTGATCGATGATTTCTGGGCCATGGTTTTCAACCCTTCGTCGATGGACCGTCTCGCCCACACCGTCGTGGGGTGCTGGCAGGCCGGCGCGTTTCTGGTCATCAGCATCAGTGCGTTTTATCTCCTGCGCGGACGCCACACCGAGTTCGCCAAGTCCTCGCTGAAAATCGCGCTGGTCGTCGCCGCGATCGCCTCGCTCCTGCAATTGGCCACGGGGGCCAAGTCGGCCGACGGGGTGACCAAAAACCAGCCGACCAAGCTTGCTGCGATGGAGGGCCTCTTTAAAACGCAGGCCAACGCCCCCATGGTCATCGCCGGTTGGGTCGACATGGAAAAAGAGGAAGTCGTCGGCCTGCAGATCCCCGGAATGCTCAGCTTTCTCGTCGGCGGATCGACCAACACCGTGGTCACCGGGCTCGACGCCTTCCCCAAAGAAGACTGGCCCAACGTGCAGGCCGTTTTCCAATTTTACCACATCATGATCGCCATCGGCATGGCTCTGATCGGCATTGCCTGGCTCGGCATGTTCCTCTGGTGGCGCGGCCTGCTCTTCGACGCCTCCAACCCGTTGGTCCGCTTGTATTATTGGATCCTCATTTTTTCCGTCCTCGGTCCGCAGATCGCCAACCAGACCGGATGGTTCACCGCGGAAATGGGACGCCAACCGTGGATCGTGCACGGACTCATGCGCACCTCGCAGGGCCTGAGCGAAGTGGTCAGCGCCAACCAAGTGGTGGCCTCGCTGGTCATGTTCACCTTCATCTACTCGCTCCTCTTCGCCGTCTTCATCTACCTACTCACGCGCAAAATCCAACGCGGCCCCGATGACGAGGAGGAAAGCGAGGAAATGCCGGCCAGTTGGGTCGCCCTGATGGAACGCCGCAAAGGACAGGCCAGCGCGGCCGGTTGATCACGCCATGGAACTCAACACCGTCTGGTTCATCTTGGTCGGCGTCCTTTTCACGGGTTACGCCATGCTCGACGGCTTCGACCTCGGGGTCGGCGCGTTGCATCTTTTCGTCAAGAAGGACGAGGACCGCCGCATGTTCCTCAATGCCATCGGTCCCGTCTGGGACGGCAACGAAGTATGGCTGGTCACCGGCGGCGGCGCGCTCTTCGCCGCCTTCCCCATGGTCTACGCCACGGTCTTTTCCGGTTTCTATCTTGCTTTCATGGCACTGCTCTGCGCGCTCATCTTCCGCGCGGTGGCCATCGAGTTCCGGAGCAAAGAATCGTGGGGCTGGTGGCGTCAGATGTGGGACGTCGGCTTTTCCCTCGGCAGCATCGGCTCGAGTTTTCTCATCGGCGTGGCCATGGGCAACATCCTGCA